>JBLNEJ010000021.1:0-6246 GCA_050262535.1 Clostridia bacterium | reverse complement strand
CTCCCGCTCGTCGATTCCATAGGGACGCAGCCGTTGGGTGTGCTCGGTGATAAAGCCCGAAATGGAAGCCCGGGAAGCGAAGTCGCCTCCCGAAAGCACGATCTGATCGGTACGGCAGTCGGGGAACGACCGCTGCTCCTCCGCTGCAAGCTGCTTTGCCACTAGATCAACGACACGCTCCGCCATTTTGCGAAAGCCGGTTAATTTTCCGCCCGCGATCGTAATGAGCCCGCTTTTGGATACAAAAATCTCATCTTTTCGCGACAGCTCGGACTCGGACTTGCCCTCTTCATGAATCAGCGGACGCAAGCCTGCCCAGCTGGAGGACAGATCGTCTGTCGTCAGCCTGACGGTCGGAAACATGTCGTTGACCGCCCGCAGCAAATAGGTCACATCGTGCATCGTTACCGTCGGCTGCTCCAGATCACCTTCATATGTGGTATCGGTCGTCCCGACATACGTTACCCCATCTCGCGGGATGGCAAAAATCATCCGTCCATCCGCCACATCAAAGTAGATCGCTTGTCGCAGCGGCAAGCGCCGGTACGGGACAACCAGATGGACACCCTTGGTCAAATGCAGCCGTTTGCCTACAAGCGAGTTGTCTTTTTCCCGGAGCTGATCAACCCACGGACCAGCGGCATTGATGATCTTTTTTGCACGGATAGCGTAAGGTCTGCCGCTTATTACGTCCTTCACTTGTGCGCCAATCACCTTCTGATCGTGATACAGAAATTCCGTTGCCTCGGTGTAGTTGACACAGCGTGCTCCATGCCTGGAGGCTGTTTTCAGTACTTCGATCGTGAGGCGGGCATCATCTGTCCGGTATTCGTAGTACAAGCCGCTCCCTTTGAGATGATCCCGGCGCAGCAACGGCTCCCTGCTGATCGTCTCCAGTCGGGACAGCATGAGTCGACGCTCCGCTTTTTTCACCCCGGCCAAACGATCGTACAGCCATAGGCCGACCGATGTTGCCAGCTTGCCGTAGGTGCCATTTTGTACGATGGGCAGCAGCATTTTTTCCGGGATGACCAGATGCGGCGCATTCCGATAAAGGATCGCCCGCTCCCTGCCTACCTCCCGAACGAGCGCAACGTCTCCCTGCTTCAGGTAGCGCAAGCCGCCATGAATCAGCTTCGTGGAGCGACTGCTCGTTCCGGCGGCAAAATCCTGCTTTTCTACCAGCCCGACCGAAAGCCCCCGCGCAGCCGCATCCAAGGCAATCCCGGCACCCGTGACACCGCCGCCAATGATCAGCAGATCGAGCGTGCCGCTCGCCATTTCCTCCAGACATGCTGTTCGGGTGTAGGCAGACAGTGTGCGCTGCTGGTTCATATTCGGGGTCACCTCCTTTTGCGATGTACGGGGTATTTATATCCCATCGTCGCTGCGACCGCTTGCTTCCAGCCCTCATACAGCTCCTGCCGCCTCGTCTCCTCCATGCACGGTACGAAGGTGCGCTCCACCACCTTGTTCGCAACGATGTCTTCCTTGCTCTTCCAGTATCCGACCGCCAATCCTGCCAAATAGGCCGCCCCCAGCGCGGTCGTTTCGTTGACGCGCGGACGCTCGACGGCTGTGCCGAGCATATCCGCCTGGAACTGCATCAGGAAGTTGTTGGCGACCGCTCCGCCGTCTACCGCCAGCTTTTGCAAGGTAATCCCGGCATCCGCCTCCATCGCTTCCAACACATCGCGGGTCTGGTAGGCCAGCGACTCCAGCGCGGCGCGAATCAGATGATCCTGGGTCGTCCCTCGGGTCAAGCCGAAGATCGCGCCGCGCGCCTCCATGTCCCAGTACGGTGCTCCCAATCCGACGAAGGCTGGCACCAAATACACACCCTCCGTACTCTCGACGGCAGCCGCGTGTTTTTCCGAATCAGACGCATGCTCCAGCAGCTTCAGCCCATCACGCAGCCACTGGATGGCAGCTCCCGCGACAAAAATACTTCCTTCCAGTGCATATTCCACCTTGCCGTCTACGCCCCATGCGATCGTGGTCAGCAAACCGTTTTGCGAGGCGACCGCTTTTTCTCCCGTATGCATCAGCATGAAACAGCCGGTCCCGTACGTGTTTTTCGCCATCCCCTCGAAAAAACAAGCCTGCCCGAACAATGCGGCCTGCTGGTCACCGGCAATCCCGGCAATCGGAATGCGCTCGCTGAACAGATTGCTTGCCGTATACCCGTAAATTTCGCTCGACGGCCGCACCTGCGGAAGCATTGCGGCAGGTACGTCGAGCAGCTGGAGCAGCTCTTTATCCCATTCGAGCGTATGGATGTTGAACAACAGGGTGCGTGAGGCATTGGAGTAGTCGGTTACATGCACCTCGCCGTTGGTCAGCTTCCAGATCAGCCACGTATCGATCGTCCCAAACAGCAGCTCGCCACGCTCCGCCCTATCTCGGGCGCCCTCCACATGGTCGAGAATCCACTTGACCTTGGTCCCGGAAAAGTAAGCATCGATCAGCAGTCCGGTCTTTTCACGTACCATCGTGTCATGACCTTCCGCTTTCAACTGATTGCAGATGTCGATTGTCTGCCGGCTCTGCCACACAATCGCGTGATAGATCGGCTTTCCGGTCTTGCGGTCCCACACGACCGTCGTTTCCCGCTGGTTGGTGATACCAATGCCTGCGATCTGCTCCGGTCGGACATGATTATCCAGCAAAACCGCTCGCAGCACCGCCAGCTGCGACTCCCAGATTTCCTCCGCCTGATGCTCCACCCAGCCCGGTTGCGGGTACAGCTGTGTGAATTCCTTCTGAGCCACGCCGATGATTGCGCCCGCATGGTCAAACAGGATCGCCCGGGAACTGGTTGTCCCTTGATCGAGTGAGAGCATGTATGTTCTGTTCATCGTTTTGCCCCCTTGTCATCTGTAGTGAATGCGGAACGTGTTTTTTCCTTGCTATTCCGTTCACGCGGTCCGTTGCTTTGCTTTTCTCCTACAATCATTTTATTGCAGACCTCCATGCTTTTTCCATGCACCGGTGATCGAAGGCTGAAAAAAGGCGTCCAGGTTGTCTCGCCTGCACGCCTCTTACGCTTACCGTTGTATTGTGCCGTTCCCATTCCTTGTCGGAAATGAATCAGCTTGTCATGCCTGCTGCTTTTTCGCCAAAACACCTTGCACGGCCCGCCAAATCCGCTCCATTCCTTCTTCCAGGATCGAACGCGGACAAGCAAAATTGATCCGTTGAAAACCTGCGCCACGCTCCCCAAAGCTCAACCCGTCACTCAGCCCGACTCCCGCTTCATGGATCATCAGCTGTTTCAGCTCGGCAGCACTCAATCCCAATGCCCGAAAATCGATCCACCCCAGATAGGTCGCTTCCGGCAGCCTCATCGTTACTTGCGGCATACGCTCCTGCAGGAATTGCTGGATGTACGCTGCATTGCCCCTCAAGTAAAGAAGCAAGCTGTCCAGCCACTCGTCTCCGCCCTGATAAGCCGCGGTTAACGCCTCGATGCCAAACAGGTTGACGAACTCAATGCCGGTTTTGCCCATCGCAGCGCGGAATTCACGGGCAACGCGCGGGTTGGGCGCGATGGCAATCGACGTGAACAGCCCGGCCAGGTTAAATGTTTTGCTTGGCGCGATTAATGTGATCGAACGCTCGGCAATCTCCGGCGACAGGGAGAAAATCGGGATATGTGTGCCTTTTTCATAGACGAGATCGCAATGAAGTTCGTCCGAGACAATCAACAAATCATGCTCCACACAAATCTCGGCCAGTGTCGTCAGCTCCTCCCGGCTCCACACTCGTCCGACCGGATTGTGGGGACTGCAGAGGATCAGCATTTTGGTTTGCTCATCGATTTTGCTGCGCAAATCATCGAAATCGATCGCATAGTAGCCATCGGTCTCTTTCAATGGGTTCTCGACAAGCGTGCGGCCACGGTTGCGAACGGACTGATAAAACGGGTAGTACACCGGTGATTGGACAATCACCTTGTCACCTGGTTCGGTAAAGGCATCGATTGCATAATGCAGCCCCGGAACCACACCCGGCAGCGTCATCAGCCATTCCTGCTGCACCTCTACGCCGAATCGCCGCTGCATCCACCCGATTACAGCCTCAAACATCTCCTGCGAAATGCCTGGATAGCCGTAGATCGGATGCTGCGCTCGTTTTACCAGCGCTTCTGTCACACATGGCGGGCAAGCAAAATCCATATCCGCTACCCAGAGCGGCAATACATCCTCCCCGTTGAAGAAACGTTTCTTGTCATCCCATTTCACGCTGTTGGTTCCGAGCCGGTCAATCGGTTGGTCAAACGGGTTCATTTGCTCAGCCTTCCTCTCCCTAGTCATGTTTTCATTCAGAATAGCGGACAAAAGTGCCAAAATCAACGAATCCGCTCTCGTTTTCGAAAAGTTATGTGAGATAATAGGTTCGGACACAGAACTTTTTTCGAAAGGGAGTATCGGACACGTAATGGAAAGGGAAAAACAACCCATGAAGCAAGGGGTTCTCATGCTGATCGTAGCGTACGGGGCATGGGGTCTGCTGCCTCTCTTTTGGAAATTTCTGCAGAACATTCCTTCGGGGCAAATTCTCGCCCATCGCATTCTTTGGTCCTTTTTGTTCGTCGCCGCATTAATCATGCTGACCGCTCGCTGGCAGGAGGTCAAAGCCGTCCTGCGAAAAGCCAAAAGCGTCATGGCCCTTGTGGTCTCCTCGCTTTTGATCAGCTCGAACTGGTTTATTTACATTTGGGCCGTCAATCATGACCATGTGATTGACACCAGCCTTGGATATTATATCAATCCATTGATCAGCGTCGCGCTCGGCATGGTTGTCCTGCGGGAGCGCTTGACCGTCTGGCAAATTCTATCCCTGTCTCTGGCTGCTGTCGGCGTAGCGGTACTGACGATCGAGTATGGCAAATTCCCGTGGATCGGCCTTTCGCTTGCACTGACGTTCGCTTTTTACGGGTTGGCCAAAAAAACAGTCAGCGTCGAACCGCTTGTCGGCTTGACGCTGGAAACGTTCATGGCAATGCCTTTTGCGCTCGTCTACATTCTGATTCTGGAATCGTCAGGTACCGGGGTGATCGGAAAGGCTTCCTTCGCCGAATGGATCGGGCTGATCTGCTCTGGCGTCGTCACGGCTCTCCCGCTGCTCTGGTTTGCACGCGGCGCCAAGCAGGTGGCGATGTCGACGATCGGGTTTTTACAGTACCTGTCCCCAACTTTTACGCTGCTGCTTGGCGTGTTCGTCTTCAATGAATCGTTCAGTACGGTTCACCTCATTAGCTTTTCGTTGATCTGGTGCGGCTTGCTCGTTTATACGCTCTCGTTCACCGGACTTTTGCGGACGAAGCAAAAATCAGCTCCATCGGTAAAAAAAAGCTTCTGAGCAGACATGGAAACGTTCTGCAGCAGAGCAAGCAACCGAATGTATCGCTAACGCGGACATTTGTTTGATGTACGAGACATGAATCAGGCTGTCGAGAAAAGTCTCGACAGCCTGATTTCCTAACGAAGGTTAAGGGTTCGGTGTTATATCTTTGACCGTGATCGTGATAACGGTTGATTTGCCACCGTATTTCGCTTTTATCGTTGCTTTGCCATTTCCAACCGCTGTGATTTCTCCAGCGACAACCGTAACCACTTTCACATTGCTGGATTCCCATTTTGCCAGTTCGGTTACATCCTTTTCTGCTTTATCCGTAAAGGCAGCTGTCACATACAATTGCATGCTGTGACCCTGTTTCATCGTAATCTTCGTATCTGAAGGTTTCAGCTTGGTTACCGATGCTTTCGAAACGATTACCTTGATCACCTTGCTCTGCCCCTGGTAGGTAACCGTTATTTCAGCTTCGCCTTCTTTGCTTCCTGCCCTGACCAAACCTTTTTCTACCTTTGCGATGGAGGAGGAAGAGGTTTTATACGTGGTCTTTTTATCTCGGGTGATCTCTTTTTTCTTCCCATTGTCATAGAGTGCATATACTTTCATACTTGCGGATTTCTTTGGCTTCAGGAGAAAAGATTCTTCCGATGTTTCCAGTCCGATGATACCCGGCTCGGCGTCCTTTTCTTTGACAATGACCAAACACTCAGCTGTTTTCTCTCCATCCTCAGTTGTTACCCGAATCGTTGACTCTCCGAGTGAGAGAGGCGTCACAAGGCCATTCTGGTCAACCTGGACTGCCTTGGGATTGCTGCTGCTCCACGTTACATTCTTGTTAGACGCCTGATCCGGTGTAATGGTTGCTTTGAGTAATACAGGATTGCTGCC
>JBLNEJ010000020.1:0-5399 GCA_050262535.1 Clostridia bacterium | reverse complement strand
CACTAGCGTCCAAGCGGTTTATGGTATTCGCGCCGAACCGGCTTTTTCTCCATTATATCTCTGAGGTTTTGCCTGAATTAGGAGTAGAGGACGTGCAGCAAGCAACCTTCATGGATTGGGCAGCCAAGCTGGTGAAACCGCTGCTTCCTAAAGGCTGGCGTATCCTGGACCCGAACAAGGCGTTGCAGCTCTTTTTTGAAGACGGTGAAAATCGTGGGCAAGCAAGGCAGGAAGCGGAACACCGGATGCATTTCAAGGGCTCGCTTGCTTGCAAGGCAACGCTCGATCAATACCTTGCTGACCTGATCGAAACGCACATTCCTTATAAAAAAATCAGCTTTATGTACAACAAGACGCAGCACGTGTTTGCGATTGAGGGAACCGAAATCAAGCAGCTCTTCACGGAACTCTATGCCCAGTTGCCCTATCGCGAGCGATTGGTGGCAATTCGCAAACATTTGAAGCAGCAGTTGAACAAGCTTGTCTATGCACATCTCCGTGAACGGAAAGTCGATTTGGATAAACAGGCATTGGCCAAGTTTGAAAAAAATATTGATACGATATTGGACAAATATTTTACTTCATGGCCGACATTGGATATTTTCTCTTCCTATCGTTCGCTATTATCCGACCAGGAAGCGTTGAGCAGATACGTACCAACAGATATACCTGATCGCGAGGCGATCATTGCCGATACCGCTCGTACATCATCTGAACAATTTGACTCCGAGCGAGTGGAAGCGGAGGATTTGGCCGCATTGCTCTATTTACAGCATTTGATCGAAGGGATGGGCCAGGCAGGGAGCTTTGATCATGCAGTAGTGGACGAAGCGCAAGATTTAAGCGCACTGGAAATTTTCATCGTTTCGTTGGCGACCAAACGGATGTCTGTCACGATCGTGGGCGATATGGCTCAAGGCATACATTCCTATCGCGGGCTGCATCAATGGGACGAGCTGATAAAGGGTGTATTTCAATCCCATCCGGTTCAATTTTACAAATTGGAACAAAGCTACCGTTCGACAATCGAAATTATGACCTGTGCTAATGAAGTGTTGGCCAAGATCGATATTCCGGATCTGTTTTTGGCCAAGCCGGTGCTTCGACATGGGGAGAAACCAACGATCGTAGCGTATGAAACCCAGGCAGAGCGAACCGAACGTTTAATTGCGCAGGTATTGAAGCTTAGGGAAGAGCGGTTCCGAACGGTTGCAATCGTCGCCAAGTCGATGGAGGATTGCAAAAAACTGTATAAGCAGATCAAAGGAGAAATCGCGGAAATCACGTTATTGTCCAATAAAGATACCGAGTTCCCCGAAGGTACGATCATTATGCCGGCGTATATGACGAAAGGGTTGCAGTTTGACGTTGTCATTTTGGTTGATGTGGACGAGCGCAACTATGAAGAGACAGAGGCAGATGCGAAATTGCTCTATGTGGCGATGACGCGTCCTGTTCATCGACTTGTCGTTCTTTTTGAGGATGGGAAGGGTTCCGGGCTTTTAAAGGCGGCCGAACAGCATATGGTGCGCGCTGAGTGTTAATTGGATAACATGAAAAATGAAGCAGGCCGAGGCTCCTGAATGACATGCAGGGGTGCTCGGTTTTTATGGTCGACAGGGATTTATAAAATCCCTGACAAAACGTACGACGCCAGCCCAAGTAAGCTTGGCGAAGTCAAGTTTTCGAATCATCTGCGAAACGAAAATTGTCACAAGATGCAGGAATTTGTGTGTCGGGTAAGAATTAAGAGAGAATCGACTATTCACTCCACACAGAGAGGTATGACTAACGTGTTCGTTCGCAAGTTACTCAGCGGAGTTGCATTAGGGGCCTTGCTGATGGCAACTCCTTTTCAAACAGCAGCTGCGGCTGGACAAATACAAGTCGCGGTTGATCAGTTAAACCTTCGCTCCGGTCCGGGCATGACCTATCAGGTGCTTGAAACCTTGCCAAAATCCGTTACACTGCCGGTGCTCGCTGAACAAAATGAATGGGTCCACGTTCGACTCGCTAATGGCAAAACGGGCTGGGTGATCAAAAAGTATGTGACGCAGATCGGGCAAAAACCACCTGCACAAGGGAATGGACCAATTGGAACAACGAGTGGGCAGACTACTGCAGGACAAGCCTTTGATTATTCAAAGGGCATTGTACGCGTTACCCAGCTGACATCCGCCTATACGTTTCCGAGTACAACTTCGGGCACTGTGGGTCAATTGAGCGAGGGGGATACGATTCCGGTATTTGGCGAGCAAAATGGGTGGGTTTCCATCCGCTTTGACGGGAATCAGGCATGGATTCCGAAAGTCCATACAACACCCCAAAGCCAATTGCCAATCCCAGCCGGAACGCAAGCGTCCACAATCAAAGTAACAGCAGACAAGGTTAATGTCCGTTCGCAGCCAACGACGAACAGTCAAATCCTGTCCAACGTCAGTATCGGCACACAATTTTCAGTTGTGGAGAAAACCGGAGACTGGTATAAGGTGCGGCTGACAGACGGGTCGCTCGGCTACATCGCTGGCTGGCTCGTGCAACCGAATGGTCAAGTGGCGACAGCACCGACGTATCCACAAACCGGTTCTGGAGGTTCTGGTGGAGGGGCGTTCATTTCCGACGGAACCGGAACCCAAAAGGTCTTCATCTATCACACCCACAATCGTGAGTCGTGGCGTGGCATTGCCAGCAACAACCAAGGAACGAGCATTGATGACGCGACGAACAACATTACACTCGTCGGAAACCGCCTTGGCGAGCTGTTGCAGCAAAGAGGAATCGAGACCGGTGTAAGTCTGGACGATATTGCCCGCAGGCTTGCAGAAAAGAAGAAAAGCTACACCGCCTCCTATGCTGAATCGCTGCAAACGGTTTTAGCTGCGGCAAGCCAAAATCCGACCCTGGAATACTACTTTGATCTGCATCGTGACAGTGATGTTCCACGTGAACGGACGACGACAACGATTAATGGTCAGGATTATGCGCGAATTCTTTTCGTCATCGGCACGAAAAATACGAATTATGCCGAAAATAAACGGTTGGCGGATGATCTTCATGCATACTTGGAAAGCATGTACCCGGGATTGTCCCGCGGGGTACTGCTGAAAGGGAGTAATGAAGGGAACGGTGAATATAATCAATCGATTTCACCGGGAAGCCTGCTGCTTGAAATCGGCGGTGCCAACAACACGATCGAAGAATGCTATCGGACGGCAGAGGCTTTTGCCGACGCCTTTTCGAATTATTATGTTCAAATGAGAGCGCAGATACAGTAACGATCCTGGCTGAATCATAACAAAAAGCATCCCTCCGTGGTGAAGGGATGCTTTTCTTTATTCGGTATAGCCCGATTGATTTAGTGATCGCCGTGATTGCCTTTTCCTGGGTTCGTGATGACAAAGCCTTCTTCAGGAAGGAACAAGTAGTCAATCACGACACCATCGAGGAGGTCGTCCCCTTTTTTCAGGATCACGTCAATCTCTTTATCAGTAGAAACAACCACGTCATCATCGGTCGGCTTGTCCAGCGCCATGCCGTAGTGAGCGTGATCTCCGTGAGCGTGCGTAATGTAGACGCGAAGCTTCAGTTCTTTATCTGTCTCTTCAGCGAGTACCTCCGCGATTTTTTTGGCGGCATTGCGAGTGATTTTACATTTCATGGAATTCTTCTCCTTACGTTCTTGACCTCCCCCTCATCTTACCAGAGAAAAACCAGATCGTGCAAATGTAGAGTGCAAGGGGGAACGAATCGGGCGAAGCGCTCATTTTCCGCTGTCACAAATAACCGTTCCATTCCACCCAATTAAGTACATCGTTGTACATTTCCTCGTCTCGGGGCGGGAAGGAAACCTCATACAGATCAGTGAGCAGGGAGTCCTGATCCTCTGGATAACGGTTCGGGTCCATACGAATCCCTCCTTTTTTCGATAGTATGCCCGAAATCTCCTAAAATAAAGTTTACTTTATGTAAAAAAAGGTATTGATTAAATTCGTCTGACATTGTATACTCAATCATGTCGCCTCGGAATGAGGGTCAAAATACGGATGGGTGTCCGAGTGGCCGAAGGAGCACGATTGGAAATCGTGTAGGCGGGGTCGACCCGTCTCGTGGGTTCAAATCCCACCCCATCCGCCATACATAGCTTTTGTGCCGGTGTAGCTCAATTGGTAGAGCACCTGACTTGTAATCAGGGGGTTGTGGGTTCAAGTCCTATCGCCGGCACCAGTTTTCTCTTGTAATGCGGTCGTGGCGGAATTGGCAGACGCGCTAGATTCAGGTTCTAGTGGTGGCAACACCGTGGAGGTTCAAGTCCTCTCGACCGCACCAACCATACTCTTTCTGCACATAAACAATGAGCGGTATCATCCTGGAAACAGGAGATACCGCTCTTTTGCATGTCAACCTATAACCTGCATCCTACCCTTGTTCATGAAAACGTTTGGGTGCAACGTGCAATGCCTCCGCCTCCAAACCGGAATCGATGGATGATTCCGTCTTTCGTATCGTTTTTTCCTCAAATCGTGAGCTAAACCGTGCCAGCAAAAACGTCACCAAAACAGAAAAAATGACAATGCCATAAAAACCGGCACCAATTCCAATGCCAACTCCACCCGCGAAAAAAATCATTGCAGCCGAGGTAAGTCCCTTCACCTGCAAACCGTCCTTCAGGATCACACCAGCCCCGAGAAAGCCAAGCCCTGTTACGATTTGGGCTGCCAATCGCATCGGGTCCATCATTGTCCCGGTGTTCGGACTCGCATACACTTTTGCCGAGTAGATGGATACAAGCGTAATCAAGGTGCAAGCTACCGATACATACGTATATGTTTTCATGCCGGCGGGCTTGTGCCGAAAGGATCGGTCCCAGCCGATAAATAACCCCAAGAGAGCACTGATTACGACACGTAAATACATCTCCAAATTCCCGATTATATGGTGATTGTACTCCAGTGTTAAATACTCCACACGCTGTCCCTCCTGACTTTCCGAAAAATAAAAATAATATTTGAAATTTTTGGTGAATTAATTATATAATAGTCCCAACAAAATAAAAATCAACTAAAAAAAGAACAAAACACAAAAAAGATGTGGAATTTATGGTGAATTGAGGTGAAAAGTCAAAGGAAAAACATGCTTCAGTAGGAAAACAACGAAATACCACATTAAAGGGGGTCAAGCATCGCATGAAGAAATGGTTGCGTCCATTGGCTTTGGCTGCGTTATCACTTGCTGTACTCGGCGGGTGCGGAGGAAATGGAGGAAACAGTTCCCAAACAAGTGCACCTGCAGGAAATCAGACAGAATCAGGACAAACGGCTTCAAGTGGTCCGAAAGAGATTACGGTGTACACAGCATTGGAAGATGACCAGATCAAGGCTTACCTCGAGTCGTTCAAAAAA
>JBLNEJ010000019.1:0-4779 GCA_050262535.1 Clostridia bacterium | reverse complement strand
CAGCTGTTGGCGCTGCGGATCGGAAAGGCATTGATCACGAACAGAGAGCAGGCAACGACAATCGAATGGTTGAAAAACACTATTGCACAGCAGGAACAAACGGAAAGGGTGTAGGAATTGTGGAATATATTCAATCGGTAAAATGGGAAAACGATGCGCTGGTGCTCCTCGATCAGCGGTTACTGCCGACGCAGCAGGTTTACGTTCGACTGGAGACGGTAGAAGCCGCGTGGCAAGCAATCAAAGATTTAACCGTGCGCGGGGCGCCAGCGATCGGGATGGCAGCAGCGTATGGACTTTACTTGGGGATTCGCGGTTCACAGGCAACTGATTTTGCATCATTTTGGGCTGAATTGAGGGAACAATCCGATTATTTGAACTCATCCCGTCCGACAGCAGTCAATCTCGCGTGGGCACTGCGACGGATGGAGAGCAAAGCCGAGGAATGGAAAGCGCTGCCGATTGCCGAGCTAAAGACTGCGCTGCTTGCGGAAGCGATCCAGATACAGGAATCCGATGAAGCGGCGTGCCGCACGATCGGCGAGCTCGGAGCAGAGCTGTTCTCCGACGGAATGGGCATCCTGACGCATTGCAACGCAGGGGGATTGGCCACCGGCCGATATGGCACCGCACTGTCACCGATTTACATCGCTGCGGAAAAAGGCGTCACGCTCAGAGTGTTCGCGGACGAGACTCGTCCTGTTTTGCAGGGAGCGCGCCTGACCGCGTTTGAACTGAAGGAAGCGGGGATCGACGTGACGCTGATCTGCGACAACATGGCGGCGATGGTCATGAAAAACGGATGGGTTGACGCCGTCATCGTCGGGGCAGACCGGATTGCGGCAAACGGTGATACTGCCAACAAAATCGGGACGTACGGGGTTGCCCTTTTGGCAAAGGCGCACAACATTCCGTTCTACGTTGCGGCTCCGCTTTCTACCATCGACATCAAGACACCGGACGGCAGCGCGATTCCGATCGAAGAGCGGGATGAGGCAGAAGTAACGATTGGCTTTGGCACACGAACCGCTCCGGAAGGGGTGAAGGTGTACAACCCGGCTTTTGATGTGACACCGCACGAATACATTACCGCGATCATTACGGAAAAAGGGATCATTCGCGCACCGTTTGCAAACAATATTCCCAATCTTGTGAATGCTTAGATGAAGTTTCACGTGTAAAAAAACATATACAGGGGGTACTATTCATGAAAAAAGTTCTTCTTACCGTGTTGTCGACGGCATTTCTGCTCACTGCATGCGGGGGTGGCGGCAGCTCGACACCAGCCAACAATGCGCCGGCGGAGAAAATCAGCGGTGTGCCGGATGGCGTGCAAGGCGGCAAGAAAGTGGCGGTCGTTCGCAACCTGCCGTCTGACGACCACACCAAACAATTTTTTGATGGTGCACGAAGTGAAGGGGAGTCGTTCGGCTTCAAGGTGGACACTTTTATTGCCGACAACGATGACGCCAAGTTCCAGGAGCTGGTCGCCCAGGCGATCCAGAAGGATTATGACGGCCTGATCATCTCTCACGGCAAGAAGGACTACTCGTTTGACATGCTCAAGCCGGCTATCGACAAGGGCATGAAGGTGGTAACCTTTGATACCGTGATCGAGAAGGATGGTAAAGGGATCGACCAAATTACAACCACATTCCAGGATGACTTCAAGCTGGCAGAGCTTTCACTGACCGAGGTGGCTGCGCTCTCCAAGGATGGCAAGCCGGTCAATGTGATCAAGCTTTGGTTCGGACCAGGGGTTCCACCGCTTGACAGACGCCAGGAAATTTACGCCAAGTTCGAACAGGAAAACAAAATCAAAACGATCGAAGTGATTGGGCCAACTAACTTCCAGGACGTTCAGGGCGATATCGCCGCGAAGGTGGGCTCGATTTTGGCGAAATACCCGCCGGGAACCGTTGATGCGATCTGGGGCTCATGGGATGAGATGGCAAAAGGCGCGTACAAGGCCATGAAGGATAACAACCGTACCGATATCAAGCTGATCTCCATCGACGTTTCTAACCAGGACATCAACCTGATGCGTGAGGAAGGCAGCACATGGCTCTCCACCGCTGCGGTTGATCCGAAGCTGATCGGGATGGTCGACATGAGACTGCTGGCGAAAAAGTTTGCCGGTGAAGAGACGCCTGCAACATTTGACCTGGAAGCAAAGCTGATCAAAAAAGAACAGCTGAAGGCAGACACCAACATGCTGACGCTAAAAGACGTAATTGAAGGCTGGGGAGCATCCGATGCGTTCAATGAACCGTGGATGGACCCGCTTCGCAAAGCATTCGGCAAAAAGTAACGAGTGATCCATGGGAGGGGGCTCTTCCCCTCCTATCTGATTGGGGTGGCAAGCATGGCGCAGCAAGAAGCGATCAAACTCGAGATGAACGATATTTCCATCCAGTTTCCGGGTGTGAAGGCGTTATCCAATGTGCAGTTCGAAATCGAATCAGGACATATCCATGCCCTGATCGGCGCAAACGGAGCCGGGAAATCAACCCTGATGAAGGTGCTCTCAGGCGCATACAACCATTATACGGGCAGCATTCGGATGAACGGGCAGGAGGTCCATATTCGTTCACCCAGGGACGCCAAGGAGCTGGGCATCGATATTGTGTATCAGGAAGTCGACACGGCGCTGATTCCGTATTTGGACGTAGCGGAAAACATTATGCTCGACATCATGGTCAACCGGATGAAGGGCAAGTTTTTCGTCAACTGGCCCAAGCTGCATCAGGCAGCACGCAAAGTGCTGGAGCGCCTTGGCATCCAACTGGATACGCGTACAAAGGTGGAGGATTTGACGCTGGCGCAAAAACAGATGGTGCTGATTGCCCGGGCGATTGCCGAAGAGCGGCGCTTTTTGATCCTGGACGAACCGACTGCACCCTTGAGCCAACGCGAGACAGAGGAGCTGTTCCGGATCGTGCGTGATTTGGCCTACAACCACAATGTCGGCATTATTTTTATTTCCCACCGGCTGCCGGAGCTGTTTGAAATTTGTGAGGAAATCACCATTATGCGCGATGGTCAGGTCGTGCTGCGCAGTGAAATGGCCGCCTTAACAACCAAGCAGGTCGTCGAATGGATGCTGGGGCGCAAAATGGAAGAAAATTATGTGAAGCACCAGGCAACGATTGGCCAAATGCTGCTCACAGTTAACAATCTCAGCGAAAAAAGAGGCATGGTCCGCAATGTAACCATGCATGTGCGAGCCGGTGAAATTGTCGGCATCGCCGGTCTGGTCGGGGCTGGCAAAACCGAGCTGTGCAAGACGCTTTTTGGCGCGCTCCAAGCCCAGGCAGGAGAGATTCGGCTTAATGACAAACCGTTGCACAGCAAGTCGCCATACACCGCTGTCAAGCAGGGGATGGCACTTGTACCGGAAGAGCGGCGCAAGGAAGGCGTTTTGGTGGAGGAACCGGTCTTCGCCAACCTGTCTGCAGCGAACCTGTCCATGTACACGGGAGCATTCGGCTTTTTGAAGCCAGGGGATGAGCGGGCTGCCGCCAGACAGATGATCAGCGATCTTGGCATCAAGACACCGCATGAGAATCAGAAGGTCGCTTTACTGTCGGGTGGGAACCAACAGAAGGTCGCCGTGGGCAAATGGCTGATGGCTGACGCGGATGTGTACATGTTCGACGAGCCGACAAAAGGGGTAGATGTCGGGGCCAAGCGCGACATTTTTGATCTCATTGGCCGCCTTGCGGAGATGGGCAAGGCGAGCATTTACGCGTCCAGCGAGCTTTCCGAAATTTTGGCGATTACCGACCGGGTGTATGTCATGTATGACGGGACGATCGTCAAGGAGCTGGTCACCGCCGAGACGACCGAGGAAGAAATTCTCTATTACTCGACAGGGGGGAACTGAAGATGCTGACGAAGCTGGAACACACAAACGAAAAAGCATGGTACTCCACCCTGCTAACGTTTACGAACAAATGGGGCACCGTGATGGCGATTCTGCTCCTGATCCTGTTTTTTTCCATCATGATGCCGCAATTTATCGATTCATCAAATATATTGACCATTCTGCGCAGTATTTCCATTGTGACGGTTATTGCGATTGGCTTGACCGTCTCCTTGACCGTAAACGGGTTTGACCTGTCGGTTGGTTCAGCGGCGACGTTTGCCAATTCGCTTGTCATCTCCATGTTTGTCTGGTACAGCATGTCGACTTTTACTTCGATTTTGCTGGCGCTAATCATCACGCTTGCCGTTGCGGCGATCAATGCGTTTTTGATCGTCAAGGTCAAAATTCCCGATATGCTGGCAACGCTTTCGACCTTGTTCATTTTTGAAGGGGTGGCGATGACGTATACAGGCGGGGGCTCGATCAGCGAGGGTATGCCGCGTTTGGACGGGACACCAACGGAAGGCAAGCTGAGCGAAATTTTCAAGCTGATCGGGCAGGCGCCCTACATCATTATCATCATGCTGGTTGTTGTCGTACTGGTGCACATTTTCCTCAACCACACCAAGCATGGCCGCTACATGTATATCGTCGGGGGAAATCAGGAGGCGGCACGTCTTTCCGGGATTCCGGTTGACCGTTACAAAACGATTGCCTATTTCATTTGTACGTTCCTGGTTGCATTGGGCGGTATCATTTTGGCGTCGCGCATCGGCTCCGCGCAAATCAATGCGGGGGCAGGGTATCTGATGCCTGCAGTGGCAGCGGCATTTATCGGCTTTTCCTTCGGAGGGCTGGGACGCCCGAATGCCATCGGTACGTTTGTCGGAGCCGTTTTGGTCGGCGTGTTG
>JBLNEJ010000018.1:0-8589 GCA_050262535.1 Clostridia bacterium | reverse complement strand
TCCGTTTGTTCGGTACGGAAGTAGGGATGGTTTCCCCATAGACTCGCTTCGCTTCCTCTGCATACCACATGAAATTGTCGGCAGCGCCAAGAACCTCGCCCTTTGCTTCGCGCAGCGGTTTGCCCATTTCAGCTGAAATGATGGCCGCCAGCTCATCGCGCGAGTTACGCACCAGCTCATACAGATTGTATAAATACTTGGAACGCTCCCGCGCGGTCATGCGAGACCAGCTTGGGAACGCGTCATGAGCAGCGTCGATCGCCTTTTGTGCGTCGCGTCCATCGCCAAAGCTGACGGTTCCGACCGTTTCTCCCGTAGCCGGATTGATGATCTGACGCGTATCACCGCTTTCGGCGGATACCCATTCGCCGTTGATGAACATTTGCTTTGCCTGATCCAAGTCACTCGCTCCTTTCAAATGCCTGCTATCAAATGAGGTTAATAGATCGGTTTTAATGCTTCAAACGGATTTTTGCACGTACGGCAATAAATAATGCTGCGGCAAGCGGCAGGTCCGAACAGGTTCTCGATCTGTGTGTAAGAAGAATCGCAGTAGGGGCACTTCACGTTCCACGGGTCGCCTGCCTTGTAATCGAGCGGCGGGGGAGCAATGCCAAACGTTTTCAGCTTCTCCCTGCCCTCTGCCGATATCCGGTCTGAGGTCCATGACGGGTCATACACAAATGTGACCTGCACCTCGCGCACACCTTCAAGGGTGGCCAGCTTCTCGGTTATGTTTTTTTTCATGATCTCCAGGGCGGGGCAGCCAACGAATGTCGGCAGTACCTCAACTGTTACAACACCCGCTTCTGCTTTCACCCGATGGATCATACCCATTTCCACCATGCTGATCGCAGGAATCTCCGGGTCTTTCACATCCTCAAGCAATGCCCAGCTTTCCGCTTCAAGCGATTCCCTTGTGCTGTTCACCATGCCGCTCACTCCTTTTACCAGCTTGCTGCCGGATCGATACGATACACCTCGGACAACGTTGCTACCGCCTGAACAAGATCAGCGGTATGCTCTTTGGCACGACCGTTTTGCTGTGGTCGCCCCGGTTCGCCAGGCACGGCCAAACCGATTGCCTGGAATGCTTCCTTCGCCTGATTGAGCCATTGTTGTCTCAACAACTCTTCACCGGTGATCAAACCTGCCCGCACGATTTCTGCTGCATCGGGGCCGAGGCTTGCGAGCTCACCCGCATCTTCCCATACTTTTGCCAGCGCTTTTTGCAAACGACTGTGCGCATCTTCGGTACTGTTGGCCAGCTGCTTCATCCACACCTGCCAGTGCATCAGATGATAGCGATGTTCTGTAATCATTTTGCGGCTGACCAATGTAAGCGGTGCGTAGGAGGAATTCAGCAACGACTCCAGCCGCACTTGCTTGAACAACCCGTACACATAGCTGCGGGCAATCGCATATGCCCAGTCGTAGTGCGGATCGTTGTTATACTCGCCGGTTCCGTTCTTGCGTTCAACGAGAATCGCGTTGCGGAATTCACCGGCTTCTCTTAACTGGGCGAGGTCATCTGCCTTGCCCAGACCCAAATCCTGAAGCATTTCGTAAAACATGACCGCATGGCCCATCATGTCCTGCGACATGGAGGAAAACGCCACGTCTTCCTCGATATGCGGGGCCAACCCGAGCCATTCAGACCCCCGATAAGCCAGGATAAAATCATCATCCGCCAATTGAAACAGCAGCTCTGCCAGCGCTTTTGCGTAGGCCGGGTTTTGCTTTGCCTGCTCCGCCGTTTCCACACGTGTAGTTTCGACCATCCTTGTTCGCCCCCTTACAAGCCCTGGCTGGTTTTGCCAGCCTGTTCTTCGTATTTCTCTTTATGGTGGCGCCATCTCGCTTGCAGGTCGCCATAGCCTTTCGTCTCCCGGTAGCTTTTGTTATCCAACCGCTCCAAATACGGACGTTCCTCAGGAGGAAGCACATGAATATCGTCCCGCTTGACTACCCACAGGTTGATGCACGCTTCACGCCGCAAAAAGTTTTCCCGTGCCATTGCCATCGCCACTTCGTGATTCGGGGCGAGAAGGCTGAACTGATGGGTGAAGGCGGAAGTGATATTCTTCTGGCTGAATACCTCGTACACGTCAAATGTCTCTTTTGCTTTCATTTCGGATGTCATCGTTCTCACCTACCCTGCTACGCGTCGATACGCCATGATGGCGTCGCGCACCCATTTGGTTTCTTCATACGACATTTCCCGCAGCTGCAGGCGATGCGCCGAGCGCGGTCCGTTGCCTTTGACAATTTGCTTGAACAGCTCCCAATCAGGCTGCTGATAGACCCATTTGCCGGTTGCTTCATCAAAATGAATCGTCTCATCCGGCACCGTGAAGCCCAGATGGAAAATACGCGGCAAATATTTGGTGAGGAACGCCTGACGCAGCTCCTCGTTCGTCTGTGTACGGATTTTGTAGCGCATGTTCATTTGCTGGTTGCTTGAGATCGTTCCATCCTCTGGCGGTCCGAAGAACATCAGCAGGTTTGGCCACCAGCGGGTGATAGCGGCTTGCAGCATTTCTCGCTGTTCCGGAGTGCCTTCCGCCAGCTCCAGCACGATGCTTTCGCCATGCTGCGCGTGGAACTTTTCTTCCGCACAAATCCGAAGAAGTGCACGAGCGTATGGCGCATAGGAGGAATCGAGCGACATCGTCTGGGTCAAAATGGCCGCTCCGTCAACGAGCCAGCCGATTACTCCCGCATCCGCCCAGGTTGGCGCTTCCATATGGAACACGTTGTGGAACTTCAAGCGGCGTGCGAACAGATCCTCGATCAGATCTTCGCGTGTCTTGCCCAGCGGTGCGATCAGGTCTTCGGCTACGCGCAGCAGCAGCTGTCCGTGCCCCATCTCGTCCTGCACCTTTGCCATGATCGCCAGCTTGCGGCGCAAGGTCGGTGCCTTCGGAACCCATTCCTTTTCTGGAAACGCTCCCATAATTTCGCTCATGCCGTGCATCGAGATCAGCTTGATCAATTGGTTCCGGTAATCATCGGGCATCCAATCATCTGCCTCGATTTTTTCCCCGCGATCAATTCGGGCCAAAAATGCTTCCAGCTTTTCATCGTGAGTCATTTCAACCAATTCTGCTTCCGCTTTCATGGAGTTTGCCCCCCTTAACGTATTTTGTATTACGATTTATTAGTAGTACGTTTTAATAACGTAATAATAACATATCGTCATATATTTTCGCAATAGTTCACTTATTACGATTCGTCGTTGATCGTCATGTTGGCGGTCTCCTTCAGTTCTTCCGACATCCGCTGCAACTGGCGCATCACCGCATACAGCTCCTGGATTCGCGTCGATTGATGCAGCGAGTCGTTCACCGCCTTCTCCATCTCGCTGGAGACAATGTTCACCATCCGGTTCATTTCATCGAGAATCTGAAAAATGCTTTGGGAGGACGCGGAGGTCTTGCTAGACAAGTCCCGGATCTCCTTGGCGACCACGGAAAATCCGCGCCCCGCGCTGCCTGCCCGCGCCGCCTCGAGCATCGCGTTAAGACCGAGAATGTTGGAGCGGGAAGAGACTTCCTTGATCAGCTGGCTGATTTGCGACGTTTCCGCTATCTTGCGCTCCATCTGAATCGCGGTCTCGCTCAATATCTGGCTGGCTTGCGCCCATTCGGCAGAATCGCTTGCCAGTCTTTCAGTATGCAGTGCAATCTGTCCCAGCGTTTCGGTCAGTTCCTCCGCCAGCCCGCGCAGCTTGTCCTCCTGATCG
This sequence comes from Clostridia bacterium, assembly GCA_050262535.1. GTDB lineage: Bacteria > Bacillota > Bacilli > Brevibacillales > Brevibacillaceae > Brevibacillus_D. The sequence goes on along the minus strand of JBLNEJ010000018.1, from coordinate 4,844 downwards.
GTCGTGACCCCGGTTGCCAGACAGCCAACCACCTGCCCGTGATCGATGATCGGAACCCCGACGGCGATGTACGCGATCCCGTACACATCCTTCGGAATCTTGCGCACCAGCTTTCTTCCTTCCGATACGACGGTGGCATTGATACTGCCTGGACGCAGCCTGTCACCGTGCTTGATCCCCAGATTCAGCTTGGCGGAAGGATGGTACGCCAGAAACGATTCCCTGTCGGTCACACCGACCATGCAGTCGAACAAAAAGGCTTGCTGCAGGAGCGGGGAGACGAGCACAAGACTTTTCAGCAATTCGGACATGTTATCACCTCCCGTTATTGTTTAGCTTTTGTGGAGGGGAGGAAAAAGGAGAAAACTGCGGCGGGCTGGTGGGACACCCGCTGGCGGCTCCATTCCAAAAGCGGAACTGCGTCCAAAACAAGCGGATTCGAGGATGATTGACACGTTGGACGCAAAGCGTGTTCCACTTTTTCCATTCCGCCTCGGTCGGTGTCCCAAAGGCCCTTGCTGTTTTCTCCTTTTTCCCCCCAACAGCTTTTGGTATTTTGGGGGCGTCTCATAGAAGATTTGAAGAAAGAGCATCCCGCTTGACGCTTTCTACTTTTGGGGTTTTGATTTTCCATCCTTCTCATTTTCTTGGCAGAAAGCACCCCGGCTCGTAGGAGAAGCAGGTTTCCGAAGCGGAGCGACTTGTCGGAACCCTACCGAGCGGAGCAGCGATTCACGGGAACCAGAAGCGCCAACTTGCCCAAGCTACGTAGCGGCTACTCCTTTTGGCGTCTTCCCCGTGAATCGCTGCGCAGCGGCCAGCATCCACTCCCTTGCGGGGTGGAGACCTTAGCGCAGATCGGAAACCTGCTTCTCCCTCCACCTCAGCCAACGAAGACAAAGCTTTCTGCCAAGAAAAACGGCCGCCCATTTTCCGCTTGAGCACCGCGAAAAAGAACAGCCGGATATAGTTTATGGATTACTTGAGAATCTGGAATTTGCCGTCCTTCACTTCCACCATGATCATGCTGTCCTCATTCAACCCGTTATGATCCTCCGCCGTGAAGCCGAATTCGCCCGTAACGCCGATATACTTGACTTTTTCCAGCGCTTCGGCGAGTTTGGACGGGTCGCCGCCAGCCTGCTTCAAGCCTTCGACGAGAATGTTCAAGCCGTCGTAGCCATAGCCGGCAAAGCCGTCAGCGGGTGCATTGTAAGCGGCCTTGTAGCCTTCGGAGAACTTCTTGATGATCGCTGCCTGCGGGTCGGCAGCATCGACCTGGTCTGGCACCAGCAGCTTGCCTGCGACCAGCAGCACACCGTTTGCCGCGTCGCCAGCCAGCTCGATAAATTTGCCGTTGGCACTGCCGTGGCTGCTGATGATCGGAATGGTCAGATTCAGTTGCTTCGCTTCTTTGACAATCGTCGCCGGTCCTGGATTGGTTCCCGCTACGATCAGTGCCTGTGCGTCCGTTCCCTTGATTTTGGTCAGCTGCGAGCTCATCGATGGGTCCTTCGTGCCGTACTTCTCCTCGGCAACAATGGTAATGCCATAATCAGGAGCAAATTTTTTCAATTGGGCGGTCCAGCCGCTGCCATATGGATTGCTGTCATTCAGCAGGGCGATTTTGGTGATGCCCTTTTCTTTCAAATATTTGTAAATGCGCTTCGTTCCATGGATGTCGGTATGCGGTGTCTTGAAAATGCCGGGACGCACCGGATTGGTGATTTGGTCAGCGGCTGCCATCGAGATCAGGGTGATTTTTTCCGCTGAAGCAAACTCGGCCATCCCCAACGAAGGGCCGCTGCCGGAGGAACCGAGAACCGCAACAACCTTCTCCTTGCTCACGAGCTTCTTGATCGCTTTGACCGCCTCGGTATTGTCCGATTTGTCATCCTCGAATACCACTTCCAGCGGGCGACCGTCTACGCCGCCTGCGCCGTTGATCTCTTTTACCAGCATTTCGACGGCCTGCTTTTCCGGTACGCCGAGCGGGCTGTTCGGGCCGGTCATGGAAAAGATCGCGCCCACCTTGATCGGCTCCTTGCTGTCAGCAGCTGCCGGTGCCGTCTGTTCGGCCGGCTTCGCGCCGCCGGAACAGGCGCTAAGTAATACCAGCGAGCTGAGCAGTACCGGGTAGACCCATTGTTTCAGTTGTTTTTTCATTTGTGTTGTACCCCCTATCCATTTCTTCTTTATTAGTGAGCCGCTGCATGGGAATGTCCCAAATAAGCGGATTGAACCCGTGGATCATTGGCGATGTCCTGTGCCGTCCCTTCGAGCATCACGGTGCCCGTATTGATTACATAGGCTCGGTCGGAGATGGCAAGCGCCGCTCGCGCATTCTGCTCGACCAGGAGCACAGTCGTTCCCCATTCGTTGCGAATCTCCTGCACGATTTGCAGAATCTCCTTGGCAATCAGCGGTGCCAGGCCAAGCGATGGTTCATCCATCAGCAAAAGCGAAGGGCGGGAAAGCAACGCTCTGCCGATCGCCAGCATCTGCTGCTGACCGCCTGAAAGCGTACCGCCCATCTGCCACTTCCGTTCTGCAAGAATCGGAAAGCGCTGATAGATGGCATCCATTTCTTTCAGAATCGTTTTGCGGCTCTCTTTGGGCATCCGATGCGACGCGCCAAGCCAGAGATTGTCCTCGACCGTCATCGTGGAAAAGATTTGCCGCCGCTCCGGCACATGGGCCATGCCCCGGCTCACAACCGCTTCAGCCGACGTTCGGGTGATCTCCTGGCCGCGGAACGTCACTCGGCCTTCCTTTGCCGAATGCAGGCCGCAGATGCAGTTGAGCAGAGTCGTTTTGCCTGCCCCGTTGGAGCCGAGCAACGAGACGATCTCCCCTTCGGCAACATGCAGGTTCATCCCGTGCAGCACCTCAACCGGCCCGTATCGCGCCACCATGTTTTCAACTTTCAGAATCGTCATGCTCCACTCTTCACCCCTTTGCCAGCCTCCTGCTCTTCCTCTCCGAGATAAGCCGCGATGACGCGCGGATTTTCCTGAATTTCCTGTGGCGTACCTTCCGCGATCTTCTCGCCCTGGTCCATCACGACGATCCGATCCGCTACCGACATGATCATGTCCATGTCATGCTCCACCAGCAAAATCGATGTCCCGCTGGCCCGAATCTCCTCGAACATCCGGCTCATCTCCGCCGTTTCCGTATGATTCAGCCCGGCTGCCGGCTCGTCGAGCAAAAGCAGCTTCGGCTCCGCCACCATCGCCCGGGCGATCTCCATCAACCGCAGCTTGCCGTACGGAAGGCTTCTTGCTTCCACCGCAGCAAGGCTTGTCAGCCCGACGATCTCCAGCCAATGATCGGCCCGCTTGCGCATCATTTCTTCCTCACGCCGCGCCTTTCCCAGGCTCAACCCGCAGGCAAACAGGCTAGCACTTGTTTTCGAGTGTAGTCCGACCATGACGTTTTCCTGCACGGTCATATCGTCGAACGTTTGAAGGTTTTGAAACGTGCGGGTAATCCCCAGTCCGGCATACTGGTGGCCGGGGACGGTGTTCATCAGCCGATTTTCAAACAGGATCTCTCCTTGCGAAGGGGGGATCACCCCGGAAACAATGTTAAGCACTGTACTTTTTCCTGCGCCATTCGGACCAATCAGGGCGACAATCTCCCCTGCTTTCACATGAAAATTCACCTGGTTCACCGCTCTGACACCGCCGAAATCCCTGGACAAGGCTTGAACATCCAACAGATGATGCGTCATGTTGCCGCCTTCCTTTCCACCCGCTGTTCCGTCTGAACCGCTTTTGTTTTCTTCACCTGCATTTTTTCCATGCTGCTCTTGAGACGTGGAACCAGTCCTTCCGGCATGAACATGATGATCAGTACCAGAATCGCCCCGTACACAATCGTGTCGACATCTCCTTGCAGCCCTGGAATGTATTCGCTGAGCAGGACCAGCCCTTCGCTGATCAGACTGATCAGCACAGCGCCGACCACTGCGCCCCAGATGCTGCCCATACCGCCGATGACAACCATCGTCAAAAACTTGATCGATTCATGCAAACCGAACGGCTGCGGGTCCAAAATCCCCATATAGTGGGCATAGAGGCCGCCGGACAGTCCGGCAAACATGCCGCTTACGACAAATGCACTCAGTTTAAAGGCGCGCACATCAACCCCCATCGAGGTCGCGGCAATCTCGCTTTTGTGAATCGCCCGGTAAGCACGGCCGACGCGGGAATGGAACAAATTGAGCGAGAAGAGCAGCACGCCTGTAACAGCCGCCCAGATCAGATAGTACATGCCCAGTTCACTCTCACCGAAAAACCCAAGATTAGGAATGCCGATGATTCCATTGGCACCACCTGTCACCGATTCCCACTCCGTGATGCCGATCTGGACGATATAGCCAAAGGCAAGCGTCGCCATCGCCAGATAGTAGCCTTGCAGTCCCGCGATCGCGCGGCCAAGCACAAACGCGAACACCCCGGGAATGATCATGGAGGCAAGCAGCCCCAGCGCAGGCGTGAAGCCGTATTTCATCGTCAGCACCGCTGACGTGTAAGCACCGATTCCCCAGAAGGCAGCTTGCCCGATCGAAATTTGACCCGCCAGCCCCATAAGGAGACATAGACCGACCGTGACGATCGCGTTCAAGCCGATGACGATTCCAACAGAGCGATAGTAGTCATCCGGCATCAGGACCGGGAAGAGAATCATCAATGCCAGATAGATGCCAAAGCCTTTTCCCCACTTCGTGACAAGCTGCATCATAAGCCACCCTTTCCAACGCTGCGTTCGCCAAAGATGCCGGACGGTTTAATCAAAAGTACCCCGATCAGAATCAAAAAGGCGATGGCGTCCTTCAT
>JBLNEJ010000017.1:0-7806 GCA_050262535.1 Clostridia bacterium | reverse complement strand
GCCTGGAACCCTGCTTCTCCCACGAGCCGATGTGCTTTTTCCTTGTGGTATTGTGAGGGAGAATTCAAGGATGGATTTGAAAGAAGGTCAATGAAGCAGGGGAAAACCGCTTTGCATGAAGCATTTCCGAAGTGGTGTTCCCTGTCTGCTTCATCGAAATACCTTCAAACAATCATTCCATCGAAAGAGTGAAGCGCTGGTAGGGGAAATGGGAGAAAACAGCAAGGGTCTTGGGGCACCAACCCAGGCGGAGTGGAAAAAGCGGAACCCGCTTTTGCGTCCAACGTGTCAATCATCCCCGAATCCGCATGTTTTGGACGCAGGTTCCGCTTTTGGAACGGAGCCGGCCAGTGACGCCCACAGAGCAAGTGCCCCACCCACCCGCAGCCGTTTTCTCCCATTTCCCCCTCCACAACAGCCACAGAGCTTCAGTCCCGACTCCGTATCACCAGCAACATCCCACTCTTCAGCTCGATCGTCCCTTCCTCCCCAATCAGTACATTGCTAATTCCAAGCGATTGTCCAATCGTCAGCGTCGCATCGTTCAGCGGATATTGAAACCCGGTGAGTGTAATGCCAGTCACATCCATGCTGAGCGGAAGCAACGACACGTGAGCAAAGCGCCCTTTTCGAACACGGGTGGTTTCTTTTATAAGCATCAACTCGTTTGTTTCATCGATGATGCGGCAAGGAACACCGTGCAGCATCCCGGTGCGCAGCAAATGGACATTTGCCAGCGTATGATCAAACCGGCTGCCAAGTGCGCCTAGCAATACAACCTCGCGCGGCTGCTGCTCCATCGCCCAGACAAAGCCCATTTCCGTGTCGGTCAAGTCCTTCAAGACCGGATCGCAGGAGTCGAGTCGGGGGCAGTTGTCTTTGATTTCCTGCAGCTCTTCTAGTGTGACCGAATCGAAATCGCCCAAGGCAAAGTCGAGCTTCCGCTGATGCCGGGTGAGAAACAGCGCCCCGCGGTCAATTCCGACCAATACATCATCAGGCTTGATTTCGGACAGAGCCCAGTCCCCCAAATTGCCGCCAGTAAATAGCAAGATTCGTCGATTTGTATCCATCGTTTTCGTCCCTCTTTACATTCTATTGCCTTGAATTGATCATACCATGTGTAAAAATGGGTGACAAAGCGAGGGGTATACACTTCATGAGTCGGAATAGGCGGAATTTTTGAAAAAGGTCATTGAACTATCGCTCACTTTCAATTAAAATATTTTTATCGAATGGAATTAATTGATGAATTCGGGGGTGCTTGTATGATCGTGATCAAGAAGCTGAGCGAATGCACATTTTTGCAGGCAGTAGAAGCGTGGAACCGAGGATTTGAAGGTTATGTTTTTGATGCGACGACAACGGTTGACAAATTCATCACCCGCTTTGGTGCCGAAGGGTTATCCAGCGATCTTTCGATAGTGGCGTTTATTGACGATCAGCCGGCAGGGCTGGTCCTGAGCGGCGTACGGACCATTGATGGGAAAAAGGTTGCCTGGAACGGCGGAACCGGTGTGGCGAATGAATACCGTCGCCAAGGTGTGGGCCGTGCATTGATGCGGGCATTGCTTGACGTATACCGGGAAGCGGGAATCGATATTGCCATTCTCGAAGCGTTTCGCCAAAACGAGAAAGCGATCGGCCTTTACAAGCAGATGGGGTACACGGTGACTGACCAGCTGTTGTTCCTGCAAAGCAGCGAGGCTTTCGCGAACGATCCGTTCCAATCGGCAGAAAAGCTCCCGTATGAGTTGAAGCACGGCATTCCCCAGGATGTCAGCAAGCTTTCCTTCTATAACGGAATGGCCCCGTGGCAAACCCAATGGCAGGGTGTACGAGACGGCGAATCGTTGATTGCCTATGATGCAGACGGCACCCCGATCGGCTATGCGATCTACAAACGGGCGTTTGACGAAACAGGAAAACTCGTAGCGATCACGTTGAGCCAATGCGAGATACAGCCTGAGCGTGAGGACCGGGAGCAGATCGTGCGCTTCCTGCTGTCCCATCTGTTTCGGCCTTGGGATGCTGCCTGCCGCCGTACCTCATTCAACCTCCCTGCTTCCAACGAGCTTGTTGTCAACGTTCTCCAGTCGGGCGGGTTTACGCTCTCGATGGAGCAGGTTTATATGAAAAAAGACATGTAAAACAACAAGCGGATGCGCTTTTCCCGAAAGGAGAGGCAGCATCCGCTTTATTTCATTGGTTTACGATGTCACGATGGAGCGATAACGATCATAGAGCTCTGTTTTGCGATCGAAGTACGGCGCGACCCCGCCATTTTCATGGTTTTCCTTCAATAGTGCTAGATCCAGGCTGTAGGTGAGCAGGCTGTCTTGATTCGTTCTGCCCACGGCCAGAATGCCGCTTGCTGGGAACGGATGGTCGCTTGGTGCGAATACGCCTGCCTGGCAATAGCCAGCGTCAATTTGCGGCACGTGAGGGAGCTTGCCGACGATTCCGCTCAGGACGACGTAATACTGGTTTTCGATCGCGCGCGCCTGGGCGCAATGACGGACGCGCCAGTAGCCGGCGGCCGCATCCGTATAGGATGGACACAGCACGATTTGGGCACCCATGTTGGCCAAAATCCGCGGACCTTCCGGGAATTCGATATCATAGCAAACCTGGATGGCCAGCTTGCCATATTCGGTGTCGATAACATCATAGCGGTTACCCGCAGTCAGATGCCACGATTTGCGCTCTTCCGGCGTTGGATGCACCTTGGTGTGACGCTCGATCCGTCCATTGGGAAAGAACAGGAACGCCGTATTGAGGTACTCGTTGTTCTCTTTATGAATGTGTGTGCCGCCAAGGATGATCATGCCTGTTTCACGACTGATCTGTGTGAAGGTCGTCATGTATTCATCGGTATGCCGATCAAGATAGGCGCACGCATCAGGGGTACTCATTTCCGGCTCCAGTGCGAGCAGATGGCCGGTCAAATACTCCGGGAACATCAGCACGTTTACGCCTTTTGCTTGTGCTGCCTGCACATGCTTGTTCACCTTGTCCCAGAAGCCTTTTTTGGATCGCAGCTTGCCGATCCCGTATTGAACGGTACCAACCGTTGTAATGGACATGTATGGTCACTCCTTGATCGCTGGATTTTTCCACTCAACCAGAACCGCGTAGTTGAGCGATTCTTCATCCTCTACATAATTGGGGAGAATTTGAATCGGGGAAAGCCCCTGTTTTAGCATAAACGAAAGTACCTGATCGTAGATTTCGCCTTTTGCCACCCGGTCTGCATATTCCTGCGGACTAAGCTGTGCAGCATACAAATGATAGCCGGGAATGCGGCACCCTGCCAAATAACGTTTCAACCCGAGTTGTGTGACCAATTGCTTGCGTGCCTCGTATAACGCTTTGGCAACCCCCAGTTTTCGGTAGGCAGGGCGCACGCATACATCGATGCCATACAAACTGTCGCCTTCCGGGTCATGGCTTTGGCGCAAATAGCCATTGTCCGCCACTTCGGCCCAGGTATGCGGCTTGCCGTCAAACGAAATGATCAGCGACGTCGCTGAACCTGCTATCGTTCCGTCAGGCAGAACAGCAACCATTGCACCAGCGGGAAACGTTTCCACCTGGGCGGCAATTTGCTCACGGCTCCACCATCATTCTTCAGGGAAGGGAGGGGGAAACGCTTCGCGCTGCACATCCAGCAGTCCGTCGAAGTCGGCTGTGGTGTAGGAACGAATCATGAAGCTCACGGGTGTGTACCTCCTTTGGGTTGTGACCTCCTGCGGTCAACCAGATACAATCCAGATCGTTTTATTGTACCATGCCCTGTTTCATTCGGGTATGATAGTCATGGTATAGTGTGAAAAGGGATTGCACATCCAAGGACAGGAGTATGGACTATGCAAAAAGTAGACTTGATTGCCACCGCGACATTCGGTTTGGAGTCGGTGGTTGCCGAAGAAGTGAAACATTTGGGGTATACGGACGTCAAGGTAGAGAACGGAAAAGTCATGTACACGGGAGACCTTTCCGCGATTGCCCGCTCCAATTTGTGGCTGCGTACGGCAGACCGCGTCCGTGTGAAAATCGGTGAGTTTAAGGCGACGACCTTTGACGAGCTGTTCGAGCAGACAAAGGCGCTGCCCTGGTCTGACTGGATTCCTGCCGACGCGACGTTTCCGGTTGATGGCAAGTCAGTCAAATCAACCTTGTTCAGCGTATCGGACTGCCAGGCCATCGTCAAAAAAGCGGTCGTAGAAAGCCTGAAAAAAACATACAAGCAGGACTGGTTCGAAGAGCAAGGGCCGCTTTATAAAATCGAAGTGGCGCTGTTGAAGGATATTGCCACCTTAACCATCGACACCTCGGGAACCGGACTGCACAAGCGCGGCTATCGGGAACGCATCGGTACCGCGCCGCTGAAGGAGACGATGGCAGCGGCTCTCGTTTTGTTGTCGCGCTGGAAGCCGGATCGCGTGCTCATGGACCCGTTCTGTGGCTCAGGGACGATTCCGATCGAAGCGGCGCTGATCGGGCAAAATATCGCTCCCGGCATGAACCGGGAATTCGCCTCGGAAAGCTGGCCGATCATCCCGAAGGATGTGTGGCGGCAAGCGCGCGCGGAAACCCACGATTTGGCCCAATACGATCGCAAGCTGGAGATCATCGGCACCGATATGGATGAAGAGGTGCTGCGCGTGGCCCGGGAAAATGCATTGGAAGCCGGAGTCGAAGATCAGATTCACTTTCAGCGGATGGCGATGAGCGAAATTCGGACGAAGAAAAAATACGGCTATCTGATCTGCAACCCACCCTATGGCGAAAGGCTGAGTGAACGGCGTGAGGTTGAACGGCTCTATCGTGAAATGGGACAGGTTTTCGGTACGCTGGATACGTGGTCGTTTTACGTGATTACGTCGGATGAGCAATTCGAGCAGTTTTTTGGCCGTACCGCCAGCAAAAAACGCAAGCTGTACAACGGGAATATCAAAGTGGACTATTACCAATTCTTTGGACCCAAACCACCGAGAGTCAACCCGTTGACGTAAGGAGGAACCATGAATAGAAGATCAGGTCTCATCGGGAAGGTTGCTGCCCTGGGCTTATGCACAGCGCTGTTGACGCAAACCGCGTGGGCCGCAGGAGGAGCTCCGACTGAGGCAAAACCGAATGAAGCGGCTCCCGCTGCAACGAATCAAGCAGAGGAACTCGCTCCTGTGACATTCACCGATTTGAACGGGAGCTACGCCAAGCCAGCAGTCGAAAAGCTGGCTGCAGACTATTTTCTGACGGGAAACGGGGATGCCACATTCCGTCCCAATGAACCAATTACACGACTGGATGCGGCTTCGCTGTTGGCCAAGGTATCAGGAATTCAGCCAGGCGGAAAGGGAACGCATCGGTTTACAGACGTCCCGCAATCAGGCGTGCAAGGAGCATACGTGGCGTCGCTTGCCGAGGCAGGCATTGTGAAAGGGAGAACGGATACCTTGTTTGGGGCATCCGATCATCTAACCCGGCAGGAGCTGGCGGTCATCCTGGATCGCATGATGAGGGCAGCAGGTGAAGCGGCAAGCACAGAAGCGCAAGCTGTCGTCTTCAAGGATGAGTCTGCCATTGCCGGCTATGCCAAGGATGCGGTTGCTGCAGTAAGCGCAAAAAAATGGATGCAGGGAAGCAACGGGATGTTTTTCCCCATTCGGCAAGTAACCCGTGCAGACGCCGCAATCATCGCAGAGCGACTGCTTGCGAGTCGAAAAGCGCTGTCCGCGAAGGTGGAATTTGAAGTTGATCAAAAGAAGCTGACCGTTGTCGCAGGCTCAAGCGAGCAGCTTCACGTCACCGGGAAAGCTGGCGGTGCCCTGCCGTTTTCACCCGTCTTTGCATTTGATCAGACAGAAATTGGGCGCATTTTGCCAGACGGGACGTTCATTGCCGGACCGAAAGCGGGCAAGGGGACGATCACCGTTTCTGTCGGGTTCAACAGCGTCGAGATTCCGGTCGAAATTACCCCTGATGGCGTGCAAGCGAGCGAAGGGGAAACAGCTGCTCCCGCGGTAAAGCAGGAGATTCCAACAGCAGACTGGTTTGCTGAAAAAGGACTGACCAATTTCGGCCCGGACAGCTTCACGAGCATTCGAACCTCGGGGCCGACCGATACGTATTTCACCGATATGGAGAAAGCATATCCCGGACCTGTAGGCGGGTTGATCAAGCCGTCTGAAGCATGGACAGGCTATTTCCGCCAATTGGGTCGGGAAGTTACAGTCGCATTGCCTGAAAGCAAGCGTATCTCGAACGTGCTGCTCACTTTCCGTCAGGAACGCAAGCAAGGGATTGAGCTTCCGCCTTCTATGGAAGTCGAGCTTTCCCAAGACGGCAAGGTATGGTGGCATGCGGGAAAAGTCTCGCACGACATTTTGCCATCCGATATGACTCCGAGGGTACATACGATGATGGTGAGCCTGCCTCCGATGCAGGCGGCCTATGTCCGCGTCAAATTCCCGGTGAAGGTGATCGTATTCGCACGCAACCTGCAAATTTGGGGAACGGACATCACGGGTAACGGAACGGCGGAACAAGGGTATGTTCCCATCTTTTTTGCGCCAGCCAAAAGCCGGGAATCGTTGACGGACCAAAAGGCGGGTGATCGCTTGCAAAACATGCTGCTCGCTTACTCAGGGGCGTATGCTAACCGTGGGATGTGGACAAAGGACGATTTCCTGCCGTTTGTCGGCTATATCGCACCGGATGGCAAGGTGCTGGATCAAATGTTTGACAGCATCCTGTTTTTGCCGTACCCGAACCTCCCGACTACCAAAGCAGGCTGGGAGTTTTACCTGAACGATCTGTACCGCCCGGGGCGCCAGCTCGATGCGCTGAATGAAGCGATGCGCGAATACAACAAGCGGCGCGGTACATTGTATAACAATCCGACGAAGGAAAAAGTGGTGCTGACCCTTCCGTACCCGGCACCTGCTCAAACCAATTTCGGGCAAGTGTATGAGGACTATGCGCCGTTCTCCTTTGCCACCTCCAGTGTTGGCGAAGAACGGGCATTCAAGTTCCGCAAAATGGCGCTCGAATGGTATTTCGCCGAATTGCTGAAACGTTGGAACAATGCCGAATACCAATATCTCCAGCTGGAGGGCATCTACTGGTTCCACGAGTTTGTTGACGATGGGGCACCACGGGAGCGGGAGCTGATCCGTGAAGCGTCCAGCATGGTGCACGAAAAGGCGCTCCGTTTCTACTGGATTCCGTATTATGGTGCGGCAGGGCAGACGGAATGGAAGAAGCTGGGCTTTGACTATGCTTTCCTGCAGCCAAACTTTTACAGCGACAAGGATATTCCGGTGGACCGGATTGAAGGGGCGCTTGCGCTTGCCAATCAGTATGGCATGGGGATCGAGGTGGAAGGTGATGAGCGGATGGTGCGCGATATGCGCTTCTACCGAACCTATTACAACCAGCTGATTGCCGGTCACAAGCTCGGCATCGACAAGGACAAGGTACATGCCTACTACTATGGCTCGAAGAGTCTGCTGGAGGCATATAACAGCAAATCTCCACAGGGACGGGCAGTCTATGACGATACGTACAAGTGGATACGCGGCAAATTCGATCTAACTGAATATTTGACACCGGAAGTCACGACGCCGACTCCCTGAGCAAAGCAAAACAGCCTGTTCTCCCTATTCGGAGGCCAGGCTGTTTTGTTCATGAGTGGCAGACATTTTCCGGAACATGACCACGTACAGATAGGCGCTGAGCAGTCCGCAAAGCAGGACGATGCCGAATACGCCGATCGGCGGGAGCCATTCGGAGAAGGTGATG
>JBLNEJ010000016.1:0-6047 GCA_050262535.1 Clostridia bacterium | reverse complement strand
TTTTTGACCGAAACCGACAGCGAATACATCCTGAATGTGCAACCGCCCAAAACGGCTCTGGAACAATCACGCTCTTATATGGCATGGAAAGAGGAAGCGGAGCTGGCAACCGAGCTATTGCTCTCTTCCCATGAAGCGCTTATACAATATCTTATGACATGGATGGTATCGAAACCGTCTTAGGGAGGAACACGATTTATGAATTTCAAGGACTACATTCGCATTATTCCTGACTTTCCGCAACCAGGCATCCGTTTCAAAGACATTACTACCCTGCTGCAAAATGGACCTGCCTACAAGGCGGCAATCACCGAGTTGAAGGCATTCGCAGAGACACTCAATGCTGATGTTATTGCCGGGCCTGAAGCGCGTGGCTTTGTTGTTGGCGCGCCGCTCGCCGTTGAACTGGGGATTGGCTTTGTGCCGGTGCGCAAATCGGGTAAGCTCCCTTATGAGACGATCAAGGAGGATTACAGCCTTGAGTACGGAAAAGATGCGCTTGCGATGCATGTCGATGCGATCAAGCCAGGTCAGCGCGTATTGATCGCCGATGACCTGCTGGCAACAGGGGGAACAATCAATACGACAATCAAGCTGGTTGAACAACTGGGCGGACAGATTGTGGGCGCAACCTTCTTTATCGAGCTTTCCTACTTGGATGGCCGCAAGGTGCTGGGCGATATCCCGGTCAAATCGCTTGTGCAATTCTAACTTTTTACGATGTGAAAAACGGGCAAGTGCCCGTTTTTGCGTTTTCCTAGAACTATGCCTTTACAAGCACCCCCAACTTACAAGATAATAATATGAAACACATGAATTGTTCTTTCTGTTTTCTCGGGAAAATACACATACATGAACAGGTTGCGTACAAGGGAAGGGAACTATGATAACCGGCGTAGATGAAGTGATCAAGAAAGCGAGTGCCTATTTATCCGAAGCTGACGTTACCATGATTAAACGCGCCTATGAGCTGGCGAATCGCGCTCATGAAGGACAGGTGCGCAAATCAGGCGTTCCGTATATCATGCATCCGATCGCCGTGGCCGGGATTCTGGTCAACTTGCAGCTTGACGCTGTGACCGTAGCGGCTGGATTTTTGCATGACGTTGTTGAAGATACCGACATAACGCTTGCGATGCTCCGCCAAGATTTTGGCAATGAGGTCGCACTGCTTGTAGATGGCGTCACAAAGCTGGAAAAAATCAAATACAAGTCCAAAGAAGAGCAGCTTGCCGAAAACCACCGCAAGATGCTAGTGGCCATGGCACAGGACATTCGCGTGATCCTGATCAAGCTCGCAGACCGTTTGCACAACATGCGGACGCTCAAGCACATGTCAGAAATCAAGCAGCGGGAAATTTCTGACGAGACGCTGGAGATTTTTGCACCACTTGCGCATCGTCTGGGGATCGCCTCTGTGAAATGGGAGCTGGAGGATACGTCCCTGCGCTATCTCAATCCGCAGCAGTACTATCGCATCGTCAACCTGATGCAAAAAAAGCGGGCGGAGCGCGAGGACTATCTGAAGGAAGCGTCCTCGAATATCACAGAGAAGCTGCAGGAGCTCCATATCGAGGCAGAAATTTCCGGCCGCCCCAAACATATCTACAGCATCTATAAGAAAATGACCACGCAGAACAAGCAGTTCAATGAGATCTACGACCTGCTGGCACTACGTGTGATCGTGCAGGACATTCGTGATTGTTATGCCGTTCTCGGCATTGTCCATACGCTCTGGAAGCCGATGCCCGGTCGGTTCAAGGATTATATTGCAATGCCCAAGGCGAACATGTACCAATCGCTCCATACAACAGTGATCGGTCCAAAGGGCGAACCGCTGGAAGTACAAATTCGCACGTGGGACATGCACAGAACAGCAGAGATGGGGATTGCCGCCCACTGGGCCTACAAAGAAGGCAAGAGTGTTCTCAAGGGATCATTCGAGGAGAAGATCGGCAATCTGCGCGAAATTATTCAGGGGCGTGAGGAAGAATCTCCAAGCGCACAGGAATTCATGGAATCGCTCAAGCAGGACCTTTTCTCCGACATGGTGTTTGTGTTTACGCCAAAGGGAGATGTTGTGGAGCTGCCGAAAGGCTCCGTCCCGCTCGATTTCGCATATCGCATCCACTCGGCAGTAGGAAATCGGACGATCGGCGCCAAGGTCAACGGCAAGATCGTTCCGCTTGATTACACGCTTGTTACCGGAGATATTGTTGAGGTGCTGACCTCCAAGCATTCGTATGGACCAAGCCAAGACTGGCTGAAAATCGCCAAATCGGCTCAGGCACGCAACAAAATCAAGCAGTGGTTCAAGAAGGAACGTCGTGAAGAAAATGTTGCCAAAGGGCAGCAGATGGTCGAAATGGAAATCAAGGCCCGCGGTTTTGATGTCAAGGAAGTTTTGACGGAAGAGAATCTTAAAGATGCTGCGGACAAGTTCAACTTTAGTGCTGGTGAAGACATGTTCTCGGCTGTCGGCTACGGTGGTTTGACCGCAGCCCAGGTCGTGACACGCTTGACGGAAAAGCTGCGCCGTGAACGGGAAGAGCAATCCGTACCGGAATTCAAGACGGCGACCCCTTCACGTGCGTCCCGAAGCGAGTCCGGGGTAAAGGTCAAAGGAGTCGAAAATCTGCTCGTCCGTCTCTCACGCTGCTGTACACCGGTGCCTGGCGACCAAATCATCGGTTTTGTCACACGCGGACGGGGCGTATCCGTACATCGCCTTAACTGTCCGAACGTCCTGGCCGAGAATAATGAAGAGAGGCTCATCCCGGTGGAGTGGGATCAGATTCTCACGCATAACTACTCCGTTGATATTGAAATTACCGGTCATGACCGCAGTGGCCTGCTGAATGATGTTCTTCAGGTTGTCAGCGAGACCAAGACCAACATTTCGGCGGTCAGCGGCAAAGCGGACAAAAACCGTGTTGCCACGATCCATATGACCATTTCCATCTCCAATCTGGATCACCTGCACAAGGTGGTAGAGCGGATCAAACGCATCAAGGATATATATTCCGTACGCCGGATTTTAAGCACATAAGAACCCGATTCATCAAAAGCAGCGGCCCAACAGGTCAGTTGCTTTTCTTTTGGAGAAATCATAAAGGAGAGTCAGTAAATATGCGAGTAGTTGCGCAACGATCAAAGCAAGCCAGTGTTACAGTCGATGGTGAGGTTGTTGGAAAAATTGAACACGGATTGGTGTTGCTGGTAGGCATCACACATGCAGACACACCCCAGGATGTCGAATATGTTGCCGAGAAGATCGCCAATCTGCGTATTTTTGAGGATGAGGATGAGAAGATGAATCGCTCCGTGCTCGATGAGGGTGGACAGATTCTGTCAATCTCCCAGTTTACGTTATACGGGGACTGTCGAAAGGGCAGACGCCCGAGCTTTATTGAAGCTGCACGGCCAGAGGTGGCTGAGCCGCTGTACCAGATGTTTAATGAGAAGCTGCGCGAACGGGGATTGCAGGTGGAAACGGGCATTTTTGGCGCGATGATGGATGTACAGTTGATTAACAATGGGCCGGTTACACTGATTGTGGAGAGTTTGAAGAAAGAAGGGTAGAGAGAAGGACGGATCGAGGGGGAAAGGTCAGCTTGACATGGCGCTAGCGCAAGCAAAAAATGCAAAAAATCAGGTGGGGTAGGCTCTCCACCTGACTATCGCAACGCTACTTGATCGGAATATACAAATCGATTTGCGTCTCTTCATGTTCCGGTGTAAGAAACCGTTCGTCATACAACTCAAAGTCGTAGCCTTTTGCCGGTTCCAACTGAAAGTGGGCTAATGAAGCGAACGCCTTGGTGAAGGAATCCTTGATCATCCGGGTCGGTCCTGTATGGGTAAAGCAGGCCATTTTTTGCTCCGGAATCAGCTTGCTGATCATGCCTGCGGGAACGTCTTCCGTGCTTGATACCTGGAATCCAGCGAGATAAGAATACGTGCCATTTTCCTCAAAGCAGCAGATGCCGTAGGATACCTTTGGATTTACCTTATGCTGAATTTCATCCTCACGCGGGATCAAGCGGTCCCACATCTCCGGGATGCTATCCTCTGTATTGGTGCTCAAGTACTCCATTCCAACCACAGTCATTTCAGGTACCATGATTACTTTTGGTTCCATCACAATTTTTCCCCATTTCATGATATTCTCAGTCATTTCTTCCACATTTTTGAGCAGAAGCTGTTTTTGCTTGATCTCGCAGCGAATCCGCTCTGCATGCTCCTGTAAAATGAGTCCGATCCGCTGCGGATCATCAAAGGAGCTGCTCTCCTGCAAGCCTCGAATCACTTCCAGTCCCAGCCCAAGCTGCCTGAGATACAGGATGTTGCGCAACGTCGTAAGTTGATCCATGGAATAGTAACGGTACTGATTGTCATCTCCGATCTTGCTCGGTTGAAACAGTCCGATTGTTTCATAATGGCGCAGCGTTTTCGTCGAAATATGAAAAGCGCGGGCAAGCTGGCCGATCGTCAGCATCGATTTCGTTCACCTCCTCCAAGTCGCTGCAAGAACATCATACAAGGTTGCCCCTGGGGAAAGGTCAAGGGGAAAATCTTCAACCAGCGTACCACGTACTTCGGAAAAAAGAACAGGCTGTTTTGTAACCTTTTGGCATGCTGAAACGTGGTAACGATGAGTGGGAGAGGGGGAGAACGTGGAAATTGAAGAAATGTATCGGATGCACATAAAGGAAATTTATGCGTACCTCTACCGTCTGACACGAAACGAAAAGCAAGCAGAGGATTTGACTCAAGACACATTTACGCGCGCTTTTCAGTATCTCGACCTGTACAACGGGGAAAAAGTCTGGCCATGGCTGTTTAAGGTAGCGTACCATGCTTTTGTTGACTGGTATCGCAAACAAAAGAACCAGGTGCTTATCGACCCGAGTTCCATGGAAGCCATCCTCAGCCAGTCGGATTTTCAGAGGAGTCCGGAACAGCAGCTTCTAGAAAAAGAAGTGTGGCATTTGCTGTCTTTTTTGCCGGATAAACAGAGACAGGTGCTCTTGCTACGATACAAGCATCAGTTTACGTGCGCAGAAATTGGCAGTGTCCTTGGAATTTCGGAGGCGGATGTCAAAATGACCTTGCACCGCGGACGAACAAGGGTATACGCCATATGGAAGGAGACGCAGTGATGACAACAGAAAAGGACGACAAATGGTTTCAGCAGCTTCAACTGTACATGCAAGGGAAGCTGGGGGAAGATGAAACGCGTGACCTGCAACGAAAGGTGATGGTTAGCGAGGACCTGTCCAATAAACTGGAAAGCTTGCTATTTACAGATCTGCTGTCCAGCCCTGGTGAGAGTGACGGGGATCGCTCCTTGTCAGTGGAACAGCAGCAGCGGATCATGCGAAAAAGCAAATGGCGCAGCCGCTTTTCCCAACTGTTTTTTACAACGGGGGGCATCGCCGCTTGCATCGCGATATTGTTGATCGTCAGTCAGGTTGCAAATTACGTTTGGTTTTGGCCAGCGGCAAAACACATCCAGCGCGTTCTCGACGATGTTGTTTCATTTACCCAACCGGCCTTGCGAGTCGGCAGTGGGGGAACGAACGGTGGATTGTTGTTTTCGATGGATATGAAGTACACCCTCGAAGAACAGCTCGGTCGTGAAGATAAGCTGGCGGGTTATGTCAAAAATTCGGTAAGCCCGCTGCAATCACACCTTTCATTCCAATGGAACAACGGCTACCGGCGCAACCTGCTTTTTTTCCACTACCCATATCCGGGCCAGCCTCAACAGAACGCCAATGGCATTCATGTATTTGACCAAGCATGGAGAACGCTTGACAGATTGCCGGAAGGAACGGTGTCCCAACTGGCCGTCTCATTTGATCATCTGATGACGCCAGAAGAAGTAGTCGCATTGCTCAAAAATGCGGATGTTGAAATCACCTGGCTTGCGCTTGCGACAGGGCAGGAAGAAGCGGAAGGTGAACAGGCTGTACTAGGAAAAGGGGCTGTATGGGGATATAATCCGAAGGCACACGAACTTGGGACAAAGGGCGCGGTGCACA
>JBLNEJ010000015.1:0-7267 GCA_050262535.1 Clostridia bacterium | reverse complement strand
CATATTGCGAATGCTTGTGCCGTCCCGGTACTGCCAATGCGAGGCAAGACCATCATAAATCGGCAAGGCGTTTTCCGCGGGAGCCTGTGACGGATCGTACGGAGCATATTCACCCAAGCCGTACTCGAGCAAGGCGAACTGGGGCTCTGCTGCATCCGTTGCCGTAGGGCGTTCCCCCACAATCAGATAGCCGATTTGCCGTTTGTTTTTGGTTACATGAACGAGCCATTGATGCTGTCCAGCGCCTAGCTCCTGTACCTCGGTCGATCCATTTTTCCAATCGCGAAAGGCCGTATCCCGTTTGCTCAGCTGATCGATCCACTTCTCAACCTGGCGGGAAAAAAGCTGATCCCAATTGAGTGGCGCTGCCTGTACAGCAGAGGGGCCAAGCAGCAAGGGATAAAGCAGCAGGGCGAGCAACAGGAGCACATACAATGGGCTTATGCGGGTAAATCGGTTCAAAAACAGGCACCTCCCAATCACATCGTCACTTGCTATCATTGTAGTGGAGAGCACTTGGTACTTTTTGTTAGTTGTTGTCAATGTCCGAGCGTTTTTTTCTCGCTACCATTCTACAAGTCAGCCCGAAAATGGGGGCTGATTATGTAAATAAAAAATGCCGCCATTCATAAAAGAAAGCTCGATTCGTGGCTCATATTGCCATTTCAGTTCGGCGATGCGCCGTTCTTTTTCTTCTGCAAGCGTACTGCTTTTCCAGTCCTCCTGGGCAATCTGCTGCTTCGGCGTCTCCTGGATCCCATTCATTCGCAGAAAATCGAGAATCCGCATGGGGGCTCCCGCTGATGGCTGCAACGATTCGACCGGGGCTGTCTCGACGCTGGCAGTCTGTTCTCCTTCAAGAGATTCATCGGAAACAGAATTCTCATCATCTGAATCGGCATCCTTTGCAGGTTCACGTTCACGACATTCCTCATAGAAAGCCTCAAGAATCGAAATTTCTTCCTGCAGCCGTTCCCGCGCCTGTTCGGCCCATGATTGGTCTTGGGCAGCGATCAGTTGATCGGTCTCTCGCTTCACGATCACAATTGCCTCATCAAGACTGAGGCGTCGTTCCAGGGTGAAATGATAATCAGGAATCGCAGGATGAAGTGAAAGCTGCTTCAAAAACGGATAAAAATCATGCACAAGGCGGGGTTGATGCAAATTGACACCAAAATATGCGAGCATATCACGTTTTTTGTCGCAGATAAATGAGATTTTCACATTCAGGCATAACCACGGGGTGAGTGGCACAGACCGTTTTCCACCGCGCAGCGGAATGGCGGACATGGGAGTTTGCTCGTATAAACAGACGAATTGCCCGTGCTTGCGGGCAGAGGCAAAGATTTGGCTGAGGCGCGCGGAACCAAAGTGCAACACCTCGCCGCGCATGCCCTGAGGAAGCGGCTGCCCATTGAAGTGGAAGGTGATAGTAAGCGGCTGATAGGGCAAATTCATTTTTTCCACCCAAGTCCAGTAAAACGGACGATTGCCGATGTCCTTGTCAACATCAACGGGGAGTGTGATTGACAGATAGTCAGGGTGCGATTCCATGACATGTGCGCCAAATGCTGACATGTATCGTTCGACATAACGACGGACCGTAGATTGTTCCATGAAGCGGTTTTCCCCCTATGCCTGTTGTGGTACTTCGCCGCCGTCGACCCTCGGATTCGAATCCGTGCTCCTGAGAGAACGGATCACTTGTCCCATGTTGTCGAGTTTCAGAGCCATTTCCTTATCTGAACGAGAATCCATGATAATGTCGATCAGGCTTTTCTCCAGAGAGTCTTGTAGCGCCATCCGTTCCACGATGGAATCGAGCTCACCGATTACCATTTCAAACAGGTCGATTTTTTCATACAGAAGCTTGAGAATATGCTCCTCGATCGTTCCTACGGTAGACAAATTGTAAATATGCACATCACGCTGCTGGCCAAGGCGATGAACGCGGCCGATTCGCTGCTCGACGCGCATCGGGTTCCACGGCATATCGTAGTTGATGACCTGGTTGCAAAACTGCAGATTGATCCCTTCGCCGCCAGCCTCTGTGGCAATGAGCACCTGTGCCCGATTTTGGAACAGATCGGTCATCCAGTCTTTTTTGGAGCGTTTGAAGCCGCCGCGAAAGGGCACAGAGGTGATGCCATGCTCGCTCAAATACTTTTGCAAGTAGTTTTGGGTTGCCCGGTATTCGGTAAAAATGATCACTTTGTCGTTGATCGATTGAATGAGCTCCATCGTTTTGGCCGCTTTGGAATGAGTCTCGATCAGTTTGATCAGCTCCACGAGCGATAAAATCTGCGCGCGCTCGGCAGAGTCCTCGGGCAAGCGTTGATGCATATTGTAAAGCGTCATAAACGCCGCTTCACGGCTTGAGCAGACCTCTCGCTGCAAGGTGATCAGGGCGAGGGAGTTGAAACGTCCCAGCCCCTGGCTGTAATGCTCACGGATAAAGTCCGTAACCCCCCGGTATAGCTCGGCTTCGTCGGCGGACAGCTGAATCGGTACGGATTGAACGCGGCGCGGGGTAAAATGAATGCCGCCATCACTGCGCTTGTTGCGAATCATCACCTTGTGCATTTCGTCCTTGAGCTTGTCGTTGTTTTTCGCCTGACGCTTGCCTTCCACGTAATTGGAGGAAAAAGAGCCCGCATGGCCCAAGTGCCCTGGCTTTAGCAACGTGACCAGATTGAACAGTTCGTCCATCTCGTTTTGAACAGGGGTGGCGGTGAGCAGCAAGCAGTATTTTTTCTTGATTTCCTTGACGAACTGATAGTTGCGCGTCCGCTTGTTTTTCAGCTTGTGTGCCTCATCGATGATCAACAGATCGTAATCGATGGAGAGCACATGCTGGCGATGCGGCGCGCGTTTGGCTGTATCGATTGAAGCCACTACGATGTCATACTGACGCCACATGTATTCCTTTTTGTGACCGATTGCCGGAATGCCGAATTTCTGGTTGAGTTCCTTCGTCCATTGGATGACAAGGGATGCGGGTACGAGAATGAGTATTTTTTTGGCCAAACCACGCACCATGTACTCCTTCATGATCAGCCCGGCCTCGATCGTTTTGCCAAGCCCGACCTCGTCTGCGAGAATCGCACGGCCGTGCATCTGGTTCAGCACTTTCTCTGCCGTTTGCAGCTGGTGTGGGTAAGGCTTGAGAGAAGGAAGGTACTTGAGACATTGCAGCTGATCAAAATCGCGGACGGCAAGCGCTTCTTCCGCTTCGAGCGCAAGCGAGAACAGCTCCCACTTGTTCCAGGGACCGTCATCGCGCAGCAGCTGACGAAACGGATCGATCCAGGATAAATCGAAAGTAACTGGAATATTCGGCATGCTATTACCTCCTGCCGAGATTATTTACTCATTTTGCACTTGAAATGGACGAAAACCTAACGTTATAATCAGATTCGGGAATATTGTTAAGCTTTTGTCGGCTTCATCGGAAATATCTATTTTCAAGTCAGGTTAGAAATGGTAGGATAATCTTGTGCGAATGACATACTTCTAGTATGGGATGCACCGGAAAAGTTATGTATGAGTTGAATAGGAAAGGCGAATGATGGTAGCAGGGAGAGACCGCTTCGATGCGGCGCCGAAGGAGCAAGCCGGGTGACTGGTGAATCTCTCAGGCAAAAGTACCTCTACCGGACGCATCTCTGGAGAGAGCTTTTGAAGCCACCAAAGGGGAAACTCACGTGTCGGCCACGACTGTAGAGTGAGGTAACTCTCAGGTACAAAGGACAGAGAAGGAAGAGTAGGGAATGCAACGATTTTGCAGGATTGTTCCCTTGTCTTCTTTCCCTGTCTTTTCTTTTGCATTCCTACTTGTGACGGCTCCGTTCGGATGTGGCCGAAACCAAAGAAGGATGAACAACTGCACAATTTGATGATGATGATGGAGGAGATGGCATGTCGGATTTGAAGCGCACCCCATTGTTTCCGGTATACGCGCAATACGGCGGCAAAACGATCGATTTCGGCGGCTGGGAACTGCCTGTGCAGTTTAGCGGGATCGGTGCGGAGCATGAAGCAGTTCGCACAAAGGCGGGACTGTTTGATGTATCCCACATGGGAGAAGTAGAGGTCAAGGGAAACGGAGCGCTCTACTATTTGCAACGACTCACCACCAACGACGTGTCGAAGCTAGAGGTCAATCAGGCTCAATACGGGGCGATGTGCTATCCGGATGGCGGCACGGTGGATGATCTTTTGGTATACAAATATGCCGACGACCATTACCTGCTCGTGATCAATGCTGGCAATATCGACAAGGATGTTGCCTGGATGCAGGAAAATGTGACAGACGATGTGGAGATCAGCAACATTTCCCCACAAGTGGCGCAGCTTGCGATCCAAGGTCCGCTGGCCGAATCGATCCTGCAAAAATTGACGGCGACGGACCTGAGCAAAATCGGGACCTTCCGCTTTCAGCGTGATGTAGAGGTTGCCGGCATGAAGACGCTCGTGTCCCGCACCGGTTACACCGGGGAGGACGGGTTTGAGATTTATCTTGCGAGCGAGGATGCGATCACCCTTTGGAACAAGCTAATGGAAGCCGGTCAAGCGGAAGGGTTGCTCGCCTGCGGTTTGGGTGCGCGCGATACGCTGCGCTTTGAAGCAAAGCTGCCCTTGTACGGACAAGAGCTGTCCAAAGACATTACCCCGATTGAAGCAGGCATCGGTTTTGCCGTCAAGGTTGACAAAGAAGTGCCTTGCATTGGCAATGACGTCCTGAAGGAACAGAAAGCAAACGGAGCACCACGCAAGCTAGTCGGCATCGAGATGATCGACCGCGGGATTCCCCGTACGCATTATCCGGTTTATGCAGGCGATCAACTGATCGGTGAAGTTACCACCGGGACACAATCGCCAACCTTGAAGAAAAATGTTGGTCTCGCATTGATCAAGAGTGAGCATGCGGCAATTGGCACAGAGCTTGATGTGGAAATTCGCGGCAAGCGTCTGAAGGCACAGGTTGTGGCTGCACCTTTCTATAAACGGAGCAAATAAGGAGGATATCTGCGTGAAATACCGTTACCTACCCCAAACGGATCAAGATAAACGTGAAATGATGGAAACGCTCGGCATCAAGAGCATTGAGGAATTGTTTTCCGATATTCCTGCCGAAGTGCGCCTGAATCAGGGGCTGCAAGTAGGAGAGGCGCTGTCCGAACCCGATCTAATCGCCTATTTCCAGGGCTTGGCTAATAAAAATGCCAACTTCAGCACACATGTCAGCTTCCTTGGTGCAGGTGTATACCAGCATTACGCGCCAAGTGTTGTCAATCACATGCTGCTGCGCGGCGAGTTTTTTACCGCTTATACACCGTACCAGCCAGAAATCAGTCAGGGTGAGCTGCAAGCGATCTTTGAATTCCAGACGATGGTTTGCGAGCTGACAGGCATGGAAGTGGCAAACTCGTCCATGTACGATGGCGCGACTTCACTTGCAGAAGCAGCGATGATGGCCGCTGGTCACACGAATAAAAATCGCGTTGTCGTCTCCACAACCGTTCATCCGGAATCGCGTCAAGTCCTTGCAACGTATGCCAAAGGACAAGATGTCGCTATTCAGGAGACTGGTTTCACTGCAGAAGGTCTGACCGATCTCGCTCAGCTGGAAGCAGCGATCACCGAGGATACCGGTGCGGTAATCATGCAATATCCGAATTTTTTCGGGAATGTCGAGGACTTGAAAGCGATCGAGCAAATCGTTCATGCAAAAGGTGCGCTGCTGATCGTCTCCTCCAACCCTGTTGCCTTGGGCGTACTAGAAGCGCCAGGCAAGCTCGGCGCTGACATCGTGGTTGGCGACATGCAGCCGTTCGGGATTCCGGCTTCCTTTGGCGGACCGCACTGCGGCTATTTCGCGACAACCTCCAAGCTGATGCGCAAAATGCCAGGGCGTATCGTTGGCCAAACGAAGGACGAGGAAGGCAAGCGCGGCTTCGTATTGACGCTGCAAGCGCGTGAACAGCATATCCGTCGTGAAAAAGCGACCTCCAACATTTGCTCCAACCAGGCGCTGCTGGCACTGGCCGCTTCAATCACACTCTCGTCCCTGGGCAAAAACGGCGTACAGGAAATGGCCATGATGAACCTGCAAAAGTCCCATTTTGCCAAGCAAGCACTGGGACAGGCAAAAGGTGTCGAGGCGGTATTCAACGCGCCATTCTTCAATGAATTCGTGATCAAGCTGTCGAAGCCGGTGAAGGAAGTCAACCAGGCATTGCTTGCCGCTGGCATTATCGGTGGCTACGATGTGGGCGAAGCGTATCCGGAATTGGCTGGACACATGCTGGTCGCAGTAACTGAGCTGCGCACCAAACAAGAGATCGAGACATTCGTGCATGAACTGGAGGCGATTCTCAGTGCGTAATGATAAACAAAAAGAACTGATTTTTGAAATGAGCAAACCAGGGCGCATTGGTTACAGCCTGCCTGCTCTTGACGTACCAGAAGTGGACGTGGCAACAGTGCTGCCGCAGCACCTCATTCGCGAAACCCCTGCAGCGCTGCCGGAAGTATCGGAACTGCAAGTCGTTCGCCACTATACCGAGCTGTCCCGCCGCAACCATGGCGTAGACAATGGCTTCTATCCACTCGGCTCCTGCACGATGAAATACAATCCGAAAATCAACGAGGACGTTGCACGCTACGCGGGCTTCGCCCAAACACATCCGTACCAATCGGATGAGTCGGTTCAAGGTGCATTGGAAGTCATGTACAACCTGCAGCAAGACCTTGCCAACATCACTGGCATGGATGCCGTCACCTTGCAGCCAGCCGCTGGTGCAGCCGGTGAATGGACCGGTCTGATGATGATCCGCGCGTATCATGAAAGCCGCGGCGAGAACCGGACGAAAGTCATTGTGCCCAACTCCGCACACGGTACGAACCCGGCCTCTGCAACCATCGCAGGTCTGGAAACCGTAACGATCCCGTCTGATGATCGCGGGCTGGTTGACATTGAAGCACTGCGCGCCGCTGTTGGCCCGGATACCGCAGCCCTGATGCTGACCAATCCGAACACGCTCGGCCTTTTTGAAGAAAACATTGTGGAAATGGCGCAAATCGTTCACGAAGCAGGCGGCCTGCTCTATTACGATGGTGCGAATGCCAACGCGATTTTGGGCATTGCTCGTCCAGGGGACATGGGCTTTGACGTGGTTCACTTGAACCTGCACAAAACGTTTACCGGCCCGCATGGCGGTGGTGGTCCAGGTGCCGGCCCTGTCGGCGTGAAAAAAATTCTGGA
>JBLNEJ010000014.1:0-3385 GCA_050262535.1 Clostridia bacterium | reverse complement strand
TGTCTAACTGACTTGCCTGACCGCCATCTTTACTGCCACAACCTGTTACTGCAACTGCCAACAGAGCCACGGCACTTAGCATAAGTTTGAGTTTTTTCATGGTTTTTCGTCCCCCTAAAATATGGATGTAAGTGTTTTCAAGCAACTGGTTCTAAAAATTTGTTGGCTGTACGTTAGTTTAAGCAAATCCTATGCCAAGCATGATATAGTCGAAAAAAATAGAAAATCCCCGATTCCACCTGTCGGAAGTGGGGAATAAACATGCAAAATTTTTTCATCAAAATGCAAAGAAATTGGGCAACTGCCAACTATCTTTGCATAAAGTCGATTATTTATTCAGGAATGATTGGATTTCAACGTGTGCTTGCGAATGCGATACTGCAAACTTTGTCGACTAATCCCCAATTCCCGTGCTGCTTTCGACACATTCCCCTTGTGCTTTTGCAGTATTTTGCCCAAATAGTATTGTTCAAACTCCTCCATCTTGCTTTTCAGGTCCTGCTTGCCGGAAACGAGCTCCGCTTCGAACTCGGCTGGTGACAGCACCGGTGCAGCCGCATGCTCCTCCCGCAATTGCGCTTTACGACGGAACTGGTACGGAAGATGGGAGAACGAGATGACGGATTCATCGGTCATCATGTTCATGGCCCCTTCGACGACATGCTCCAGCTCGCGTACGTTACCCAGCCATTCGTAATCGGCAAAACGACGCGCCACTTCCTCCGACATCGACTCGACGGACATATGAAACAGTCGATTGTACTTATGAATGAACTTGCGCACCAAAAGCGGAATATCCTCCCGCCGTTCCCGAAGCGCCGGAATGTAGAGGGCAACAACACTCAAACGGTAGTATAAGTCTTTGCGCAATCGATTTTCATTGATCGCATCGATCGGATCTTCGTTGATTGTCGCAATGATGCGCACATCGACATCGATGTCCTTCGTGTCACCGACCCGGCGTACCTTTTTCTCCTGCAGAACGCGCAGCAGCTTCGCTTGCAGATTGATGCCAAGCGAGTTGATCTCGTCAAGGAGCAGTGTACCTTTGTTGGCCAGCTCGAACAAACCGGGGCGTTCGATGGCACCGGTAAATGCACCGCGTTTGGTCCCGAACAAAATCCCTTCGATTAATGTATCGGGAAGAGCCGCGCAGTTTTGGGCGATGAAAGGCTCTGCTGCCCGTGAGCTCGCGTTGTGAATGCTTTGCGCGAAAAGCTCCTTTCCCGTTCCTGTCTCGCCGATGATCAATACCGACGAGGCCGTGCGGGATGCGCGCTTAGCATTTTCGATCACTTCCTGGATCGCCGGGCTTTCCCCAATGATCTCCTCAAACGTAAACCGTGTTTCTCCTTTTAAAATGTTTCCGCGCAAAATCTGTTCCATCTTGGTCACGTCGTTGGCAATTTCCATCGCACCGACGATTGCATCTCCATCCTTGATCGGAAACGAATGGGTCACGATCGTGATTTCTTTTCCCTTGTCATTGAAATAGGTTTGCTTTACGTTTTTGGTAACAATGCCTTCTTCAAGGGCACCAAGGAGCGTGCTTTCTTCATTTTCCGGGAATTGAAACACTTCATGAATGTTTTTGTTCAACACATCTTCCTTGCTCATCGATTCAATTTCTGTCATTTTCCTGTTGTAGATGATCGATTTGCCGTTTTCATCTATGACATGAACGCCTTCATTGATTTCATCCAGAATGTATTCAAAAATTTTCCGGAGCCGCTTTTCTTCCATGATCTCAGACATTTTGTATCGCCTCCAAAACGTGCCAAATAATTTTGCACTTTCCGTCCTTGCAAAGTATTTTAGCACTATACGTGCAAAATTTTCAACACACTGCAAAAAGCGAAAGCGGATACATGCCTGTTCTTATCGCGTTTTTTAGTTTGGCATCAAATTTGCAATACTAATTAAGTAGGACAGCGCGATAATGCCTGAGACTCTTGAAAGGGGACGTAAAACATGGCTGATACAAAAGCAGTTATCCAAAAAGCAGAGAAATATGGTGCACATAACTACCATCCATTGCCAATCGTCATTTCCAAAGCTGAAGGTGTATGGGTTCACGATCCGGAAGGCAACAAGTATCTCGACATGCTGAGTGCCTACTCCGCACTCAACCAAGGTCATCGTCACCCACGCATCATTGCAGCGCTGAAAGAACAAGCTGACAAAGTAACGCTTTCCTCCCGTGCGTTCCACAATGAACAGCTCGGTGAATTTTATGAAAAGCTGTCCCAACTGACAGGAAAAAACATGATTTTGCCGATGAACACTGGTGCGGAAGCCGTTGAAACGGCAGTCAAGGCAGCTCGTCGCTGGGCGTACGATAAAAAAGGCGTTGCCGAGAACAGCGCGGAAATCATCGTTTGTGAAGGAAACTTCCACGGTCGTACGACCACCATCACCTCCTTCTCCTCTGATCCTGACTACCGTCGTGGCTTTGGTCCGTTCACGCCGGGCTTCAAGATCATTCCGTACGGTGACATCGAGGCGCTGAAGGCAGCCATTACACCAAATACAGCCGCATTCATGTGCGAGCCGATTCAAGGCGAAGCGGGCATCCTGATCCCGAAGGAAGGTTTCTTGAAAGCAGCAAGCGAGCTGTGCAAGGAAAACAACGTGCTGTTCATCGCGGACGAAATTCAAACCGGTTTTGGCCGAACCGGCAAAATGTTTGCATGCGATTGGGAAAATGTTGTTCCTGATATGTACGTCATGGGGAAAGCGCTTGGCGGCGGTGTTTTGCCGGTATCCGCAGTTGCTGCTGACGCTTCGATCCTCGACGTGTTTGAACCAGGCTCCCATGGTTCCACATTCGGCGGCAACCCGCTTGCATGTGCGGTCGCTGTCGCTTCAATGGATGTTTTGAAGGATGAGAACCTGGCAGAGCGTTCGCAAGAGCTCGGCAACTACTTCAAAGAGCAGCTGCAACAAATCAACCATCCTGACATCAAGGAAGTTCGCGGTCGCGGCCTCTTCATCGGTCTGGAATTGAAGGGCAAAGCTCGTCCATACTGCGAAAAACTGAAAGAACTCGGTCTGCTGTGCAAAGAAACGCATGAAACGACCATCCGTTTTGCTCCTCCGCTCGTGATCAGCAAGGAAGATCTGGATTGGGCGATTGCACAGATCAAGAAAGTATTCAGCTAACGCCTGAAAAACGTAATCCCCTCTGTATGCCACTCGGACAAAACCTTATTTTATCATAAGGGGTGAGTGGATGTAGAGGGGATTTTTCTATTGGTTGGGGTAGTCGGGCTGTAGTGGAGGCGAGGAACACGGAGAAAACGCTCCGGCGAAGGTGGGACACTTGCAGGGGGGGATCGCTGTCCGGTTCCATTCCGAATGTGGAACCGCGTCCAAAACATGCAGA
>JBLNEJ010000013.1:0-3889 GCA_050262535.1 Clostridia bacterium | reverse complement strand
GCTCCTCGGCGTCGAACGGCTTCGTAATATAATCGTCAGCGCCAACCTCAAGACCGACCACTTTGTCGACCGGCTTTCCTTTGGCGCTCAAAAACAGGATCGGCATTTCCCGATCGCGTCTGATTTGGGCACAAAGCTCATACCCGCTCATGTGAGGCATCATGATATCTAGCAGCATCAGATTCGGATTCAGCCCTTCAGCAAGCAACTGCAACGCTTTTTCTCCGCTTTCTGCACTGGATACCTCATAGCCTTCATTCTCCAATATATCTTGAAGCAGCTCGATGATTTCCGCGTTATCATCAACAATCATCACATGTTCTTTCACAAGTACACCCCCGCACTTGATAAAATTTATTTTTCTATAGGTCTCTCTATCATATCATGATTTCGACCTATTCTGCACGGAAATAGCAAGCATTGCTAGCAAATCCTGATAGCAGGTACTAATTGGCGCCAAAAAAAGCCAGAGAACGTAATCTCTGACTTCATGCTTTCATACAAAACTATTTCTTTTTAGGAGTTGGCTGTGCCTCCAAGGAGGCTGCTTGCACACTTTTCTTTTTGTCAGCTTCTGCTTTGGCGGCTGCAACAAGCGCTGGAATTTCCACTCGCTTCGCGCCGACATAGCGCTTCTTCCAATAAGCTTCGTCCAGCTTGGTGTTGATGACACCTCTGCTGGATTCGGAGTGAACAAACGTATTGTCACCGATGTAGATGCCTACATGGGAGACACTGCGACCATTGGTATTGAAGAAAACCAGGTCGCCTGGCTGCAAGTCCGCTTTGGCTACCTTCGTACCCAACTCGTACTGTGCACCGGAAGAGTGAGGCAGTTCGACACCTAGCGCCTTGAAAACGTAGCGTGTGAATCCGGAGCAGTCAAATCCTTTTTTGGTCGTGCCGGATGCTTTGTAGGGGGTTCCGTACAGTTCCTTGACAGTATCCGTCAACGGATTACCTTCCGCATGAACTGCACCTGCTCCTACCATCAGCAATCCAACAAGCATGAAACAACAAAAAAACTTACGCAACTGTTGCTGCTCCCTTCTTAAGCCTACGAGGTTAGCTGAAGGGTTCGGTCGAAAGGTTGCCCTAAGCCGTGACAGAAAAAGTCAATCACAGCTATTCACCCCAGAAAATTGGTTCCCCCGTTTCCAACGTGTCGGAATTAGGCTTTCTATTAGATTTTTACACGCTGACAAGTAAATTTCGAGGAAAAGAGACATATTCCTCTTTTTACTCGTTGAATTCACAAATTGGTCACAATTACCTGTCAACTTTTTCGTTCTTTCTGCGTACGTCGCATCTGGTCGGAGACTTGCTCCGCCTCAAGGCTGAGTAAAAAACCAATCGCTCGCCCGTTATGACAAAACTTCCATCCGTCTACAATAAACACATGAGCAACACACAAAATGAATTTGGAGGGATGGATCATGGGTGAGCGGTCTGGGAAAATACTTCTCGGATTGGTGCTTCTCATCGTAGGGATCATGCTCGTATTTGATCAGCTAGGCATCCACATGGGTACGATCATGAGAATGTTGATTCCCGGACTGTTGATGGTCTACGGTGCGAAGAAAATCATCTCCGCCGAACCGGCGCGATCAAAAGGATGGGGCATCTTTGTCTTCCTGTTTGGTCTGTTGATGTTGATCGGCAAGCTGGAGCTGCTGTTCTCAAGTTTGCTGGCAGTCATTCTCCTGTACGCCGGTTTCCGATTGCTCCGCAGCCGCCCGCAGCATGAGTCAGTCAGCATGGCTGAGCGTCACTGGGCACAGGCGGTTCTGAAGGAAGATGCGTTTGACCGTTTTGAACAGGAATGGAAAGAAAAAAAACAATAAGGTATGATACAAGGAGGAATTCACAATGGGTATTTTTAAAAGATTGCGCACGTTAACCGTAGCTTCTGTCAATGACGTCATTGATTCCATGGAAGATCCGGTGGTTATGCTAAATCAGTACATGCGTGACATGGAAGCAGAAATTGGGCAGGTTGAGGTAGCTGTGGCTCGTCAGGTAGCGCTGGAAAAACGCTTCCGCCAGCAATGGGAAGAAACAACGGCCATCGTGGACAAGCGCGAGCGCCAAGTGAATTTGGCCCTTTCCACGGGGGATGATGAGCTGGCCCGCCGCGCTTTGGTTGACAAGAAGCTCCACGAATCGCGAGCCCAGGAATTTGAGACATTGTACAAAGCTGCTGCTGAGGCTGCAGGACAAATGCGCGAAAAGCTGGCCGAGCTCAAGGATGAATTCTACAAGCTCCGTGCCAAAAAATTTACGCTGATGTCCCGTGCGCAGGTAGCGCGTACACAAAAGCAGGTAAACCAGGCGATTACCGGCATGTGCAATGAAAATGCCAGCAGAGGCTTCGCCCGGATGGAAGAAAAGGTCATGCGCATGGAAGCAGAAGCGGAAATGAGCGGGCAGTGGAAGGAAGCAAGATTGGCAGCGATCGGATTGGATGAGCGTTTCCAGGCGAATCAGTCCAATGAAATCGATCTGGAGCTGGCAGCGCGCAAGGAAAAGCTGTCGGCCCAGAAGTCGACTGAGCCCCAACCGGATACACAGGGAAAAGAGAACGTCGTGTTGAATAAATAACGGATATCGCAAAAAAATAACTGATGCAATGGAAGGTGGTGGCAGCTCGCGGCATGTGGGCTGCCTTTCCCCCTAGGAGGTCGTAAAAGGTGACAGACTTCATCTTGTTTTTGAGGCGCTATGTCTCCCAACCCAGTCAAGTCGGAAGCGTGATACCCAGTTCCCGTTTTTTATGCAAACGGATGATGGAGGCAGTGCCGTGGGATGAGGCGCGTGTCATCGTAGAATTAGGGCCTGGAACCGGTGTGTTTACAAAGGATATACTCAAGAAAAAACGATCTAATTCCACTTTTTTCGTCATAGAACGCGATGGGAAATTTCAAGAAATACTCCGCGGCCGATTTCCGGGGCTGCTTATAAAAGATGAAGCCCAGTATTTGGGGCAATATTTACGCGAGCAGGGACTGTCAAAGGTAGACGCGGTCGTTTCAAGCCTGCCGTTTGCCAATTTTCCGGAGGAGCTGCGCAGCGAAATTCTTCAGACAATTGTCGACACGTTATCGCCTGATGGTGTGTTCGTAACCTATCAATATTCCTTGCAATTAAAACCGGAGCTGGAGCTGCTGTTCGAGCAGGTTAAGGTCGGCTTTACTCCATTTAACATACCGCCGGCGTTCATTTACACCTGTCGCAAGTCTGTGTCTTCCCATGAAGGAGACACGTAGAAAGGAAAGACACAAGTGAAACATTCGCGCGTGAACAAAATGGTAGCCGGATTGATCATCATTGCTGTCGGGATCGGCCTTTTTCTCGATAGCCTGCATCTGATTGATTTCAACATTTTCATGCTCTGGCCGCTCGTGTTGATCTATTTTGGGATGAAGCTGTGGTCTTCCGCCAGGCAAATCGCCGGGGGAATTTTGCTCGCTCTTGGAGCTGTTTTTATACTGAATGAATGGTTTAACGTCAATGCGTTTGAACTGGTTTTCCCTGCCCTGTTTATCTATTTGGGCTATCGGCTGATTCGTTCCCGCAATTACAAGGAGGACAAATCGCTGCAAAAGGACCCGGGCGGGCCAATTTTGCCAACGCCTCCCCCGGCATCCCCAACGGCAACAGCCGAATTTTCTGGTGAAGCAAGGGAAACCGGGAGTTGGCAAGGGCCGATTATGCGTCAAACCGATTCAAGAAGCACGCTGATTGGCGATTTTCATCTCACCTCCGGGCGCTTTGAATTGTCCAATCTTCACATCTGGCATGGAATCGGGGCTGTCGTCATCGACCTGTCCCGCGCGCTGGTGATGGAAGAAGAAACGACGCTTGTCGTCAATGGCTGGATCGGCGATGT
>JBLNEJ010000012.1:0-3887 GCA_050262535.1 Clostridia bacterium | reverse complement strand
CAAATCATTTTCACCGGTGTGGCCGGGGCTGTTCATCCTGACCTGACCATTGGCGACATCGTTGTTTCATCGGATTGTTTGCAGCAAGATATGGACGTGACCCCGCTCGGGTTTGCGCCTGGACAAATCCCGTATACCGACAAGTGGACGTGGGAAGCGGACCAGAAGCTGCTCGATTTGGCGATGGAAGCTTCAAAGCAGGTGAACGGAGAAGGGCGCGTGATCAGCGGGCGCATTTTGACCGGCGATCAATTTATTGCCGATCCGGCAAAGGTAGCTGCGCTCTATGAAAAATTCAATGGAGCGTGCATCGAGATGGAGGGGGCTGCAGTTGCCCAAGTGAGTACGATGAACGATGTTCCGTTCGTCATCGTCCGGTCCATGTCGGATAAAGCGGATGGCTCGGCCCATGTCAATTTTGCCGAATTCACACATCTTGCTTCCCGTCGTTCCTACGAAATCGTTCTGCAGATGCTGAAGGGATTGACTCCGCAATCCGGGAGCAAGGCGATTGTGTACTCAACCAAGGGCTGCATTGAGTGTGACATGGTGAAGAAGCTGTTGACGACGGAGGGCGTTCCGTTCGAGGTTCGCGATGTCATGACCAGCGCCGAGTATCGTGATGAGGTGGAGAAATTCGGTTTCCTCGGTGTTCCCGTGACGGTGATCAATGGCAAAGCGCTGAAAGGCTTCCAGCCGGAAGAACTGAAAAGCTTGATCGGTACAATCAAATAGCAGGTAAGAAGACACAGGCATCCGAACCATTTGATCGTGGTTTGGATGCCTGTTTTTGCTGGTCGAAACAATGAAATCATCCTTGCGGTGCGTACAGCATGGCCCGTTCCAACGTGACCCGGTTTTTTTCCGTAATTTCAGCCCGACGCGGGATCGCCGGAAACGGGTGTACATCATCAAACAGATAGGGAGGAAGGGGTAGTTCGCTTTCAGCCTTCCATTTGTTCAACCACGTTTCAGGAAGCGGTCCATCGGACAAGGGATGGTCAATCATTTCGCTCCAAAGCAATGTCCACGCACGCGGCACTACGCGCCATATATCGTAGCCGCCGCCACCGACTGCAATCCATCGGCCATCGCATAGCTCGTGGGCAAGAGCATGGGCCAATCGGGGAATCTCTTGATAAATTCTCATCGTACAGGAGAGATGTGTGAGCGGATCATAGGCATGGGCATCGCAGCCGTTTTGGGTGACGATGACATCCGGCTTGAAGCCACGGGCAACTTTCGTGACCAGACTGTGGTAGATTTCCAGAAATGACTCGTCTTCCGTAAACGCTTCCAACGGTACATTAACCGAGTAGCCATAGCCGGCGCCATCGCCTCGTTCGCTCAATTCACCTGTACCGGGAAACAGATATTTGCCTGTTTCATGCATCGAAATCGTCAGCACGTTCGGATCGTCATAAAACGACCATTGCACCCCGTCCCCGTGATGGGCGTCGGTATCAATGTAAAGCACGCGGGCATCCCAATGCTTGCGCAAGTACGCGATAACCACCGAGCAATCGTTGTACACGCAAAAGCCGGAGGCACGCCCGCGAAAGGCATGATGAAGACCGCCAGCGGGGTTAAATGCATGCTTGGCCTCGCCATTCATCACAAGATCGGTAGCGACGAGCGAGCCTCCTACAATGAGCGAGGTCGCCTCATGCATGTGCAAAAAGCAGGGCACATCCTCTGTGCCCAGTCCGTAGCTGGCCGCTTGCGGAAGCTCGGTTGTGCTATGGCCTTGCTCACGCACCGTCTGGATGAACTTGCTGTCGTGAACCAGGGCGAGTTCTTCATCTGTCGCATAGCGGGGGGGAACGATCAGGTTGACATCAATGAGCTCGTACGCCTGCATCAGATCATACGTGAGAATCAAACGCTTCTGATTAAAGGGATGGTCCGCGTGAAAATAGTAGGTTGTATAGTCAGGCGAATAGATGAGGCGTGATTGTCGGCTCAAAGCATGATACCTCCCTCATCAATGGGAGCGACCACATGAAAGCCTCGTTCCTTCAGCAGCTGCAATACATTGCGGGGATCAATCGTCTGGACGCGGAAAACAAGCAGCTTTTTGGAGGGCACACGGCTTGGATACACAATGACACTCGTGACATTGGTTTGCGCTTCACGGAACACGCTGCTTACTTCTGCAAGCATGCCGACGCGATCATCGACTTCTACCTCGATATGAGAGCTTGGCCGATTGACACCAAACAGCTCGACCAGGTTGAGAAAAAGATCCGACTCCGTAATGATGCCGACCAGCTGATCACCCTCTACAATCGGCAATGACCCTACTTTGTGCATATAAACCGTTTTCGCAGCATCCTCCAAAAAATCGAGTGGATGTCCTGTGATGACATGGTGGCGCATAATTTCGGTCACGGGCCGCTTCAAGACATCCTCCTCGTTTTCATGAGACAGCAGGATGGAAGGAAGCGCATCTCGCAGATCTCGGTCCGAGACAATGCCGACCAATTTTCCGTCGTCAATCACGGGAAGATGACGAATCCGGTTTTCTCGCAACAAGCGGAGCGCGGTCCCGATGTTGTCTGTTGGGGAGACCGTTTTCGGGTTTTTTCGCATGATTTCAACCAAACGCATGGGGCATCCTCCTCACATCTAATACATAAAACGGCTTTGAATCCGAACTTTATCGAACTTCTCAATACTTTCCTGAGGAACGCGGGTACCGATCCGTCCCATCAGGCAATTGGCCGGGTGCGAGCATATTTCCGGATCATCGGTCGCCATCCAGCTCATGCCGGCGCTGCCCATCACCTTTTCCATGATTTTGCGGTATCCCCAGACATCGAGTCCGGTTCCTTTCAAATCCCAGTGCCAATAGTATTCGGTCGTAATAATGATGTAATCGTTCAAGGCATCGTCAAGAAAAGAGACTTCCAGCATCGCTTTGCCGACACCGCCTGCCCGTACCTTGTGACTGACTTCGATCGCTCCAAGCTCCAGCAGGTCATCGAGCTGTGCCTCTGACCATCGCTCAAGGGGATCGGGATGCAGAAACGTCACATACCCCAAGACGAGATCGCCATCGCGTGCAACAATGATCCGTCCCTCAGGCAACTCGGCAATGCCAACCAGCGCTTTGTGCTGCTCTTCGGGGACGCGGAACGCCTTGAGTCCTTCGTCAAAGCGCATGCAAGCCAGCTTTTCCGATTCGATTGGTCCCTCGATAAGCAGTTCTCGACCACCGGCTTCAATCGTCTTGCTGTAATATCTTTTGGTGTGAATCATCTCGGTTGATCCACCTCTTTTCACCATCGTTGTTCTTGGCTCTATTATAGCGTATCCCGGTTGCAGAGTGGGGAAAGAACATGAGGACAATTTCCAACATTCCACGGGCAAAAATCAGGCGGAACCGCCTTTTTCATGATCTGGAATTTCCAGCAAAATTGCTGGCAAGCTCGTAAAGACAGAAAAAAACGGGGACAGCGCTGTGTCTCCCGTTGAAAAAGTCGGTACTTGTTTAGTTGGTGTTTACATTGTTGGAGGGTGACGATTCTCCGTAGCTGTTGACGGCCGTTACATAGTACCAGCCTGATGCTTCATTCGTTTGGTGGTAGAATGATGGCTCAGCAGACGTTCCGAGGAACTGGAAGCCGTTCGCAGGGTCGATGGAGTAATAAATATTGTACGCCATTACCTGTTCTTGTCGGGCATTCGCTTTCCATTTCAGCTTAAAGCCTTGGTCCGATTTGGATAGGGACAATCCGTTCGGTGCGGACGGTACCGTCGGGCTGCTGCCATCAGAGCCGTTTTGATCGATGGGAGGTACATCCGTTCCGGGATTGCCGCCTGTTTCCGTTCCGGTTTGCGGGTCGGAACTGTTCGGATCACCGGGGATCGGGTATTCCCAGACT
>JBLNEJ010000011.1:0-5195 GCA_050262535.1 Clostridia bacterium | reverse complement strand
ATCAAAAGCGGCCGCTTTATCCCGTTTGGCTGCAAAACACGGCGGCTGGATTAGCCAGCGGCTCTTTTGCCATTTTGATTGGCGGTGATCTGTATGACTTTATTCCGACCGCGATTGCAGGTACGCTGGTGAATGTAGGGGCATCGGAGATTCCGCGGTTTTTGCAGGTGAAGTTTTTTGCCGAATTTTTGGCTGGATTTATTGGCGGCTTATTCGTATTGCTCAGCTTTACCGTGTTTCCTTCCCTGCATTTCAATTCCATGATCATAAGCACAATGCTGCCCTTGTTTCCCGGTATTGCCGTCACCAATTCGCTGCGTGATTTGATGGCTGGTGACTTGATGGCGGGGATGGCGAGAGGTGTAGAAGCAATGCTGACCGCACTGTCGGTGGCTGTTGCGACGGTAATCATACTTTCCTTCATGAGGTGATTCCATGCCGTGGTGGCAAGGGTTAAGCTTTAGTTTAATGTCAACTGTAGCGTATTGTATTTTGTTCAATGTCCCGATTCGGACGCTTTTTGCCGGCGGAATGGTCGGAATGCTGGGCTGGATCGTATTCCAGATCATGACCATTTACGGCGCATCGCTGACGCTTTCGACCTTCGTGGCAGCGACCACCGTATCGTTATTGAGCCAGCTTCTTTCGATCTACTTGCGTGTGCCCTCCACCAATTTCAGCGTTTCCGGCATCATCCCGCTTGTACCCGGCTCCAAGGCGTACAAAGCGATGCTTGCCTTCGTTAACGGCCAGTATTTGGATGGCATTACGGGCATGACGATTACCTCGCTTGCCGCGGGGGCGATTGCCGCGGGGCTGATCTTGGGCATCTCGATTTTCTCGGTATGGAAAGGAATTGTGTTCCGTTATGCTGCTAAGCGTGCAAAAGCATCTTGAAGCACAACGCCTGTTGGAAGCAGGTGATACGATTGTCATCGGGGTGTCAGGCGGGGTGGATTCGACCGTGCTGCTACACCTGCTCTGGTCACTGAACCAAAAGATCAGCTACTGTTGGAACCTGCACGTTGTTCACCTGAATCACCAGTTTCGAGGAGAAGAAGCGAAGCTGGATGCCGAGTATGTTGAGCAGCAATGTGCCGATCTAGGGGTACACTTTCATCTGTTTGAACGCGATGTTCCGGCTTATATGCAGCAGACTGGCCTGGGGGCACAGGAAGCAAGCCGCAATCTGCGCTATGAGCTGTACACGGAAGTAGCCCGGCAGGTTGGAGCCTCCAAAGTGGCGGTTGCCCACCATGCCGACGACCAGGTCGAAACGATTTTGTTCCGCTTGCTGCGAGGAACAAGTCCGAAAGGATTCGCCGGGATGCCGATCAGGCGGCCATTGGCGAAAGGAATTGAGCTGGTTCGCCCCCTTTTGCCGTTCTATAAGGACCAGCTTGCATCATACAGTAAGCAAGCAGGCTTGCATCCGCGCGAGGATCGCAGCAACCAATCGCGCAAATACATGCGCAATCAATTGCGACTGGATGTTCTGCCGCTTTTTGAATCGATCAACCCGCGGTATCGTGAGCATATCTTGCGGCTGGCTGAGACGATTCGAGCTGAGGATACATATGTAATGGAAAAAAGTCAGGCGCTTCTCGAAGAGGTAACAATCAGTCGCCAGCCTGGCAAAATGGTTGTCTCGCTGAACAAGTTTCAAAGTTGTGACCTTGCTTTACAAAGGAGAGTGA
Source organism: Clostridia bacterium (assembly GCA_050262535.1). GTDB lineage: Bacteria > Bacillota > Bacilli > Brevibacillales > Brevibacillaceae > Brevibacillus_D. Next base: position 3,498 of record JBLNEJ010000011.1, on the reverse strand, counting down.
TTACTCTAATATTAAGTTATCTGTCAAGTAGAATAGAGTGGTCTTCGCAGCATGTGGAGGCCGTTTTGCGTATTATAACGGGGGGAAATCCCTCGGCTGTATACCATTTGCCACATCATCTCGTTGTAAAACGGGTATACGATCATTTGCATGTTAGCGAAGGCAACACCCTGGTCGAGTCACAGATCGGTTCGTTTCGATATGAACCGGCTATTCCCGGAGTAGCTTACATACACGAAAGCGATCTGACCTTTCGATTTACGGTAATCGATGGAAATGAGCCATTGCCTCGTCTTGGAACATACACGGCCCTGATTGATTTGGACGAACTGACGGAACCGCTTGCCATTCGCAATCGGCAGAAAGGTGATCGAATCCACTTATTAGGATCGACCGGATCGACCAAACTAAAGGAAGCAATGATTGATGCCAAGGTGCCTCGATCTTTACGGGATCGTTTACCCCTTCTGATTAGCGGGGAGACCATTATCTGGGTACCTGGCGTACGCAGGTCATGTATTGCAACAATTCGTGAGCAGACAAAACGTATGCTGTATGTGGAAGTAGAGTATGGAGAAGAGTGGCAGGAGGTTTTTGAATGAAGGGCGACATCGAGAAGATTTTGCTTACTGAGGAGCAGATTGCAGCCAAGGTAAAAGAATTGGGTACGATATTAGCAGAGGAATATCGCGACAAAAACCCGTTGGTCATTTGTGTGCTAAAGGGAGCCGTCGTCTTTATGGCTGACTTGATCAGACAAATGGACATTCGCTGCGAAATGGATTTTATGGCTGTTTCCAGCTACGGAAGCGGTACCGAAACGACCGGCATGGTCAAGATTTTGAAGGACCTGGATACTTCTGTCCAAAACCGCCATGTCATTGTTGTGGAAGATATTATGGATAGCGGAATGACACTTAGCCGTCTGGTTGAGCTGATCCGTCATCGGGAAGCAGCTTCCGTCACAGTGGTAACGCTGTTGAACAAACCGGAACGACGCAAGGTGGAGATTACACCGGATTACAGCGGCTTTACGATTCCGGATGAATTCGTCGTCGGCTATGGCTTGGATTATGCAGAAATGTATCGGAACCTGCCTTACATCGGCGTGTTGAAGCCCGAGGTCTACACCAAGTAAGCAAGTTGTGAAGAGTACACTGCATATGATAAAATATGAAAAGTGTCTTTTTCGCGAGAGGAGGTAAGGAATGAATCGCTTTTTCCGAAATACAGGCTTCTATCTACTCATTTTTCTTGTTACAGTCGGGATCGTTAACTTCGTCCTCTCTGGTACCGACAAGATGTTGCAGCTTACGTATCAAGAGTTTCGGACTCAACTGACGAGTGACAACGTATCTGAAGTTGCGTTTCGCCCTGAAGGCGGTACATACCGTGTAGAAGGTAAGTTGGCTAAAGCGCCTGAGGCAGGTAAAGACACCTTTACCACCAATGTTCCGCTTTATGATACCGACATTGTTTCGCTGATTAACCAAAAAATTGATGAGAAGAAAGTGAAAAAGGTAGAGTTCAAACCGCAGGAAGGAAACAATATTTGGCTCACCTTCCTGACCTCGATTATTCCTTTCGTCATCATCTTCATTCTTTTCTTCTTCTTGTTGAACCAAGCGCAGGGTGGCGGCAGCCGTGTGATGAATTTTGGCAAAAGCCGTGCCAAGCTCTATAACGACGAGAAGAAGCGCGTTACGTTCGATGATGTAGCGGGTGCTGATGAAGAAAAAGCAGAGCTCGTTGAAGTTGTCGATTTCTTGAAAGATCACCGCAAATTCCAGGCGGTGGGCGCTCGTATTCCGAAGGGCGTATTGCTGGTAGGTCCTCCGGGAACTGGTAAAACGCTGTTGGCTCGCGCTGTTGCAGGTGAAGCAGGCGTACCGTTTTTCAGCATTTCCGGTTCCGATTTCGTAGAGATGTTCGTCGGGGTCGGGGCATCCCGTGTGCGCGATCTGTTTGAAAACGCCAAGAAGAACGCGCCTTGCATTATTTTTATCGATGAGATTGACGCTGTAGGTCGTCAGCGTGGAGCCGGTTTGGGCGGCGGACATGACGAACGTGAGCAAACACTCAACCAATTGCTCGTTGAGATGGACGGATTCGGTGCGAATGAAGGAATCATCATGATCGCCGCCACGAACCGCCCGGACATTCTTGACCCGGCGCTGTTGCGTCCAGGACGCTTTGACCGTCAAATCACGGTGGACCGTCCAGATGTAAAAGGCCGCGAAGCTGTATTGAAGGTTCATGCCCGCAACAAGCCGTTGGGCGACAATTTGAATCTTGATGTCATTGCACGCCGTACCCCTGGCTTTACCGGGGCTGATCTGGAGAATCTTCTGAATGAAGCGGCGCTGCTGACTGCACGAAGAAACAAAAAGCAAATCGGTGCAGAAGAGATTGACGAAGCGATCGACCGTGTCATTGCCGGTCCGGCTAAGAAATCTCGCGTCGTCACTGAGGACGAACGACGTCTGGTTGCTTATCACGAAGCTGGACATACCATCGTTGGTTATCACTTGAAAAATGCCGATATGGTACATAAAGTAACGATTATCCCACGTGGTCAAGCAGGCGGTTACACCGTGATGCTCCCGAAAGAAGACCGTTATTTTGCGACCAAATCTGACCTGTTGGATAAAATTGTCGGATTGCTCGGTGGACGTGTTGCCGAGGAGATGGTGCTGGGTGATATCAGTACCGGTGCCCACAACGACTTCCAACGTGCGACGGCCATCGCACGCAGCATGATTACCGAGTACGGGATGAGTCGTTTGGGTCCGATGCAGTTCGGTGTTCGTCAAGGGCAAGTGTTCCTGGGACGTGATATCGGACATGAGCGCAACTACTCCGAGCAAATCGCATACGAAATCGACCAAGAGATGCAGACGATTATCAATGAACAGTATGATCGTTGCCGTGAGCTCTTGACCAAGTACCGTGATCAGCTTGAGCTTGTTGCACAAACGTTGCTGAAGATCGAAACACTGGATGCTGAACAGATCAGACAATTGATCGAAAACGGCAAACTGGACAAAGATCCAACGGAAAACAAAGATGTCGTGGTGACGATTCAGCCGAAAGCTGAAGAGAACCAGGAAAAGAATGAAGAGGAGCGCTAATGGCGCTCCTCTCTCTTCGTTTTGGGGGCTGCAGTGGAGGGGAGAAGCAGGTTTCCGATCTGCGCTCCGGTCTCTACCCTGCGAGGATGATTGGACAGTACGCTGCGCAGTGATTTGCGGGGAATCGCCAAAGCGGCACACGCTGCGAAGCTTGTTCAAGGTGGCGATTCTGTTCCCCGCAAATCGCTGCTCCGCTCAGTAGGGTTCCGCTAGTCGCTCCGCCTGGAAATCTGCTTCTCCCGCGAGCTGGAGTGCCTTCCACTGGATAGAATGGGGGGAAATTCATGGAAGTAGATAAGGATGAAAGACAATTCCTGAATGGCTTTAATCTTAAAAGATCAAACGAGCAAAGAATCTTTTCAATTAT
>JBLNEJ010000010.1:0-7385 GCA_050262535.1 Clostridia bacterium | reverse complement strand
AAATTGATCGTAAACAAGACATATTGTACGTTGCTGGCTCCAGTGACCTTGCCTATCATCGGACAAGCGATTATCAACGTTTGGGTGAAGCGGCGGAAATGTATGGGGGAGGGTATGAATATCCGGATCCTTTACAGCTCGATCAGAACAATCTGTATTATGGATATTATCGCTACGATACAAAAGACATGAAGAAACACATCAAGCAGTACCCTGAACCGGTTCTTTATGCAAAAGAAAAATACGTTTTTTCAAAAGAAAGTGTGTATGATCGCGATACTGCAGCCAAAGTTGCTATCCTGCCAGAAGTGATTGATCATGCACTCATGAACGAAGCGGGTGAAATATTCCTCTACCAAAAGGAATCCGGTACGATCAGTAAATATCGCTCAATAGGTGACATGAAAAACAGCGGACCTGTATTGACCATCGATACACCCGAGATCACCATGCAGCCAAGTGATAAATTTTGGCTCCATGTGACGGCTACATTTCCGGATGGAACGGTGCGGGATGTCAGTAAGGAAATCATCTGGGAATCAAGTGATTATCGTGTTCGTGTGAATAACCAATATTATGGTGTTTTTGTAAAGGCTTTCGATGAGTGCCATGCGATCTTGACGGGAACTTACAAAGGGCAGGTTGTTAGTGCTACCGTCGATGTCATTCCAGAACAGGCATCTGTTACGAAACTACAAATTGTTCCCGAATCGTTAAAGGGCAAGGTCGGCAAGAGCATAGAGGCAAAAGTGATCGCGACTTACAGCGATGATTCTGAACAGGATGTTACGTATAAAGTCGATTGGAGCTCTAGCGGGTTTTCGATCGTGCAACCATTCGGAGCGAAGCTGTTGCCCCTGAAGGAAGGAACGGCGACGGTTATTGCAACCTATCAAGACGTAAGAACAAACGCCCAACTCAATGTTGTGTCCCAGAGCAAAGTTGAGGCTCTGATTGCATCTGAGAAATCATTAAACATGGATGCTGGTGAGGTAAAGAAGCTGAAAGTAACAGCGAAGTGGGACGATGGGAATCGAGAGGATGTCACCAGTAGGGCAGTATGGAGTTCGGCCGATACAGAAGTTGCAAGTGTGAGCGATGACGGGATAGTGACGGCAAACAGCAACGGACGAACGGTTATTACAGCGAATTATGATGGAATGAGCGTGCAGATCGACGTTGCGGTGTCAGGCCAAAAACAGTTGGATTTCCTTGAAGTAACGAAAAATAATTTGTCATTAAAGATAGGTGAAAAAAGAAATCTCCTTGTTACAGCGGTTTACAAAGGGGGAGCTAAGGAGGATGTAACGGAGCAAGCGCAGTGGGATGTGGAGGATACCAAAATCGCCGAGGTCCAAAAGGGAATGATTACGGCGAAATCAAAAGGTACGACACAGGTTCGTGTTCAATTCAAAGATAAGACGGCAACCATCAAGGTGAAAGTGGTCGGGATTAAGAAATTAAAATTCAGCAAGACCAGTTACAAGCTAAAACCGGGTGATCAAGTTGAATTGAACGTTTCGGCTGTTTACGATGACAATTCTACTACGGATGTAACCGATAAGGTTGAATTTGAACTGAGTAATCCAAGGATCATGCAGATTAAAGGCAGTACGCTCGTTGCGGTAGCGGGTGGAAAGGGGAATGTAGTCGCCAAATTTGCGGGGAACAGTGGAAAAGCAAATGTATCGGTATCCGGCGGCCTTTTCCTAGAGGGCAATTTTACAGACTCTGCTATACATCCATCCAAACCGATTGTCTATATGGTCGATAAAACAAACCGACGGGTAATTTCTTATGACTATAAGACGAAGCAATTAAACACGATCAGTATGGAAAAGATGCCAGAGAGGCTGCTCCTGTCGGGAGACGATTTGTATGTCACGCTTCTGACCCAAGAACACAGCTCTTATTGGTGGGACGAGGAGCAAACTGGAGGCATAGCTGTTCTGAACCCTATGACATTAAAGATAAAAGACATCATGGAGATTAACGTAGATCCGTTTGATATCGCAGCGGACCAGGATTATTTGTACGTTTCTTCAGGTTCTGGACAGTGGACAAAATTGCTAAGCTATTCCAAAGCTTCAAAGGAACAGATTGGGGAAAGCAGTATTCGCCAAATGTCTTATATTGAATTGAACCCGATTCTAAACCGAATCTACACAGTCGATACAGACACTTCTCCACGTGATATAAGCGCTTATCCGGTAAAGAGTGGGGAAATCGGGAAGAAGCTTGACTCTCCTTACCATGGTGATTATGAGATGTCTCCCTATTTCGAGTTGTCTCCAGACGGAAACTATCTTTTTAATGGGGCAGGGACGATTTTCCAAACAACAAATGATCGACATGATTTAGAGTATGTTGATTCATTGGGTTTAGAGTTTGTGGCTGCTTCTTTTCAGTTGAAGAACAACAAGTTTTATGTTGGCAACGAAAGTGAAATATATGAGTACGAATATGATAGTTTTGATCAGTTGGAGACGTATACGGTGAAAGGCGAGGTTCGGTACGTGTTTGCTCGTGACGGCCAACTCATTGCAGTTGTAAAAACCGGAACGAATGGCGATCTAGAGCAGTATCAAATTGAAATTCTCAAACTCAAGTAAAACTGAAGCTTGAAAAATTTGAGGCAGTCACCTTTTTTCAAACGTATAGGTCACCATCCAATCCTCCCTGTCAGACAGGAAATAGGATAAAGCATTGGGAGCCTTCCAGCGGAGACTCCTTTTCCATGCAGGATGGACAAACGTTTAGAGAAAGTGGTGATGGCAGTGAAGGCAAAGCGAATCGGTTTGCGACAAGCAGCTTCCCCCAAGCAGACGAAGCCGTCGTTTTCGTTCGTTTTTATGGGGGATAGCTGGGTGATTGGTGGCAATCTGACGGGAGAGGCGATCTTCAACCCGATTCTCTCGCAAAGCAACAAATTAAACCCGGCCTTTATCATTCATGGCGGCGATGGTACCTTTTCCGGAACCGCTCCAGAGTATCGCTGCATGAAGTTCAAGGTAAACAAGTACATTCCGGGGAAGAGCTTCATTTTTGTCCCTGGCAACCACGATGCGGTCATCACTGGCACCAATCCGAACAAGAAGTACGATTTCACCAATTATAAAACCACTTTCCCCCGGCGCTTCACGCCCGATCTTGACTTTACTGTCTCTTTCTTTCAGGATCGGGTGCGTGTCATTGCGATGAACACGGTGCGGGGATTCGACAGTCAAGGCAGAAGCCTTTACGGGCTAAACAACAGGCAGCTTCGCTATCTGGAAAAACAGCTGCAGACCTCTCGTTTGAACATCGTCACCATGCATGCTCCGGCAGGGGAATGGTCACCCCGTTTTCAGGCGCAGCGAACCCGGTTCCTGCAGATTTTGAACCGCAAAAAAGTGCCGCTCGTCCTGCAAAGCCATGTCCATGAATACAAAAAAGTAGTCGGCAAGGTAACGACCTTCGTTACAAGCGGAGGGGCAGGTGCGCCGCTGGATGCGGGGAACATTTTTCACTATGTGAAAATCAACGTGGTAAACGGCAAGGTGACGCAAATCAAGCGGACCCCTGTCGAATGGAGCAGCGCAGATATAGGGAAACCGCCATGCAATTGCCAGCCGGGCACGATGTCACGTTTGGCGCGCATGGAAGGGAACCGGGAAATGAGTTAGCACCGCTAATATGCGGTGTTTTTTTCATTTCAGCTGGTTTTTGGGAGGGATATTGGACTACTTCGTCGTGAAAATCTGCACAGAATCCCCCTCAAAAATCGTCCCCTCCCGCTCAACTGAACATACGATTCCCCGGAGTTTATGAGCGACTTTCACAAATTGGGGGGCAAGTTTAGGCTGGTTATACATGCGGGCGATGATATTGCCGGGTCCGATGCAGGGAAGATTTTCTCGTTCCGAGATTAATCCTGTTCCATCTGGAAACAACAGCCTTGCTCCTTGTGGTAACGACGTAAGGGCTGGATAGCCACTAAGTAAAATATTCGCTCCAAGCCACTCCGGGCGAATCTCGGGTATTCCCATGTTTTCAGCAATTTGTTGCAGGTCTTCCGTTGATACAATGCTCAATTGTCTTCTGTTTGCAATCATTGTACCCCGGGGATAGATTGATTGACGTGAATCAGCAGGTCGTAAAACACCGTAATGGCGATCACCCGGTATCCCCCCTAATTCAATCGTGATGTTTGGTACGGAACGTGTGATGAAACTGGAGGGAGTATCCGCGATCAAAACACCCAAAACGGCAGCTTGATTCATGATTTCCATTTTTACTCCTCCTCTATGAGCACTTCGTCTTCGACTTTCATTTTGTGCAAGATGGTACGCAATTGTTCAAGCTCGTTATCGGTCACCTTTGAGAGGAAATGTTCCTGAATGCCTTTGGCATACACGGGCCAGGCTTTAAAAAGCTCCCGTTGTCCGTCCCTTGTCAGCACGGCAAAGGCCCCGCGTCGATCGGTATCGCTTCTTTCACGTTTAATGAAATTTTCCCGTTCAAGACGGTCAATTAACCGGGTTAATCCGCTCCGGCTTAATACAACGGCTTTACCGATTTCATTGATGCGTAGACGCTTTCCGGGTGCTTCGTAAAGGGCTATTAACACATCGTATGTAGAAAGCGGGACCTTTTTTTCTGTGACTAAATCTTTTTCAATCAGAGAAACGATTTTGGCATGTGTTTTAAGAAAAACTCGCCAAGTCTCTAATTGCTGCGGGTCTAATTTGTCCATTTCTAGCATCATCTCCCTTATGAAAGCTCGTGTATCCACTATAAAATAAAGTTGTTGACTAAGCAACAATTATCGTTTTATTATTTAGTTGCTCAATCAAATGTTGATCGAGCAACTAAAATTATGTGGATGGGAGATGCCTGTCATGAACACCAAAGGAAACGGTTTTGCTCATGTGATGCTACGGATCACGTTAGGGCTCATATTTGTTGCGCACGGTAATTTCAAATTATCGTGGGGGATGGATCAATTGGCTGGCTGGTTGGGACAGCAAGGATTTCCATTGCCTGATGTGATCGCTCCGCTGCTAACTTCTGTTGAGTTATTGGGGGGGCTATTGCTCATGATCGGAGTTGGTACCCGGTATATTGCTGCTTTGTTTTCCATCATTCTGCTTGTCGCCATTTTCAAGGTTAAGCTGGCAGTCGGTTTTATTGCAGCAAATGCCACGGGGTACGAATTGGACGTGATTCTCGTTGTGGTTTGCCTATTTGTTGCATTAACAGGGGAAAGCCGTCTTGATAAAGCGATCAGGGCACGTTTTCAGCGAGAGGTCAGGGAGTAACGGAGAATCTCGCGGTCAAACGGGAAGGAGGTGAAACGAAGTGGAAAAGGTTACAGTAACGAAATACGATAACGGTCCCTATCTGATTACCGGGCCAATCGAATTGGTGGATGGTGAAGGGAAGCCTTTCCAAGTGGGGAAAACAGTTGCACTTTGCCGTTGTACGAACAGTTCAACGCAACCATTTTGCGATGGAACGCACAATCGATGCGGCTTTCAAGAGGTTTCACGGGCAGAGAGCTTGTGATGGATCCGTTCATTCTCCTCCAAACATACTTTTGGCGTCACCTGTAGAGGTGACGTTTTTTGTTGTTTTTTCCAATGCTTCCATGTAAGATGAGAGAATATACGTTCGCTATTTTGAGGAGAGGAGGGAGTGTAGGATGAATCGATGCGGTTGGGTGAATCAAGATCCCTTGTATATAGACTATCATGACCAGGAGTGGGGAGTTCCTGTCTATGATGACCGTTTGCTCTTTGAATATTTGAATCTGGAAGGTGCTCAGGCTGGATTGAGCTGGTACACCATCCTGAAGAAGAGGGAAAATTACCGGAAAGCGTTCGATCAGTTTCAACCGGAGAAAATCATTTCCTATGATGACCAGAAGATTGCGGAGTTGCTGCAAAACGAAGGGATCGTACGAAACAAGCTCAAAATACATGCGGTCATTTCCAACGCGAAGGCGTATTTTCGGGTCGTGGAGGAATTTGGCTCGTTTCGTGATTACATCTGGTCGTTCGTGGATCACAAGCCGATCCAAAACCATTTCAAGGATTTGAAGGAAGTGCCGGCTTCAACGGAGATCAGCGATCGGTTAAGCAAGGATTTAAAGAAACGCGGGTTTAAGTTCGTAGGGACAACGATTTGCTATGCTTTCATGCAAGCCGTAGGAATGGTGAATGATCATATCGAAGGCTGCGTTTGTTATGGGGCCAATCGCTCCTAGGGGAATTCACCTGGCAATCAAGGTGAGAGAAAAGCTCAAATCTCGATGGGGGATTTGAGCTTTTCTCTCATTCACGAGCTATTCCGGTCCACTCTTGCTTCCGCGAAAATCGGGGCTGCTCCATTCAGTTCTTTTGCTGTGAAGCATTTGCTGGAAGCTTGAGCACCCACTTCTTTTCATCGTACTTATTTTGTGTGAGACGGATCGTCAGCTTGGCCTCTTTGGGCAGCTTCGTCATGCCCTTCACAAAATACTGCGACTTGCATGTTTCGATATCCCCTGTAAAGCGGTGTATTCCTCGATCCATGCTTCCAGCTGAAATGTGTTCAGGGGGGCCACATCCTTTGTCTGTGTGCAATATGCGATTTGGGGGATTTTGGTTCCCGATAGGATGGAAAAAAACGATCTTTGATTTGGGTAGAGCGATGTTTTTTACTGTAGCTGGAAATCACCACCCGCTAAATGTGAAGTGGATGCATTGGGTGAAGGTTTATTACTTGACTGCAGCCGTGGAATCTCCAAAATATCCAGAACCACTGGGGGGGAGGGTGTAGTGACGGAACTTAAGATGGGCAACGTCTTAGGGATTCTCAAGAGCAAGTTCTCTCTTCCGTTACCGTCTAGTTTATCAATTTGATGTTTGGGATGCGGGATTTTCCATATTTTTCATTTGAATTTACATTCATAGTCATGTTATATTTGTCTTCCGCCACCAATCAGGTAACAAAGTGGCTAACACCCTGAAATTGGTTGTTGATTTTGGGTGTGGAATGATGTTATATTGTAATTCCGGCCATCGATGTTTAAGAAAATTGAACGATGAGCCAACTACCAAAAATTGTGGGTTGAACAAAACGATTCAAACATGATATATTGGTAATCCGCCTCACTGAGAGGCAGTGAACATTAGAAGTGATGCTCTTTGAAAACTGAACAGCGAAGCGTTTGATAATCGTGATGTCCATGAGACATCACAAGCCAACATTTGTTTTTGAATCAGCTTCAACTCAACTTTACTGGAGAGTTTGATCCTGGCTCAGGACGAACGCTGGCGGCGTGCCTAATACATGCAAGTCGAGCGAAGGACTTCGGTCCTTAGCGGCGGACGGGTGAGTAACACGTAGGCAACCTGCCTGTA
>JBLNEJ010000009.1:0-2669 GCA_050262535.1 Clostridia bacterium | reverse complement strand
GGGGGACGCATCATCTCGCCAAATTCAACCATGGCGATTGGGGTGAATCGCGCAAGCGTAGGGTTGACTCCTCAACCCAAATCCGACAACTAACCTCGCAGGCAGTGGAAAGGAGAGATTTTTGTTTTGATGAAATTGTTTTCCCTCAAGTCAGTTGTATCCATGGCACTTGGTTTGAGCGTGCTGGGCGCTGCGGCACCAACCTTCGCGGCACCGTATCAGATCAAACAAGACGACACGTTTGCACTCATCGCACAGCGACACGCCCTCCCGTTGCAGTCTGTTCTGGACGCAAATGCCGGCGTCGATCCGTTGAACCTCCAGGTGGGACAAACGATCCAGCTGCCAGGAACCAAGGTGGCGAAGGCTACGAGCGCGATTCCTCACGCTTATAGCCGCCAAATCACGGCGAAGGCTACCGCCTACACCGGTTCTCCTGAAGAAAACGGAGGGTGGGCCGGTCTCGATTACTTCGGCAACAAGCTCAAGGTGGGCACCATTGCCGTCGATCCATCCGTCATCCCGCTCGGCACAACCGTGTACATAACCGGTTACAAAAGCGGCATGCTTCCTGCAGGCGGTATGATTGCGAAAGCAACCGATATCGGTGGAGCGATCAAGGGGAATCGGGTCGATATTTTCGTCCCGGGAAAAGACGCGAGCAGCTTCGGAATTCAGAACGTACGCATCTACATCTTGAAATAACGCAGGGGAAAACCATTCGCCACGATGGGCGAATGGTTTTTTTTTCCCTCCGGTTATACTTCTGGTTTCGTTTCGATCGAAAGCCCTTCGACATACTTGCGGCTCATCAGCTTGCGCTTTTTCCGGTTTTCCTTAGAATCCAAAACAATGTCCAGATCGTAATTGTCTGGGTACAAATCCTTGCCTTCGATATGCAAGACGAGCCGTTTTTTATTGATTTTGTATTTGACCTTTTGGATCATGACCCCGACGTTTCCTTTTGCATCCTCTTTTTCATAGACGATGCCGGTTCTGCCCAAATAGGACACATAGACACAGTCGCCAAGTTGAAAAACAACAGCCGCCTGCTTCGTCTCTTCGGATGGCTCTTCATGGGTTTCAATCTCCACCCGGGGAGGTGGCTCAGACTGGTAGCTGACAATAGGGGGTGGCTCATTCTCGATCGGTTCAACTGGAACGTCCATTTGCTCGTGAGCAGGGGAAAAACCGGTTGACGTAATTTCACGGGACCGCTGGATGATGTCGGTCGGAATCCCCAGCTTCAAGGCGATCGAGAAGGCATAGCTCTGGCCAGCCTCTCCAATCCGCAAGCGATACAGGGGCTGGAGCGTTTCAGTATCGAATTCCATGCGGGCATTTTCAAAGCCAGCCGTCACAGTGGCAAAATTTTTGATTTCATTGAAATGCGTCGTCGCCACAACGATAGCCCCCCTTCTGTGCAGCTCTTCCAGAATCGCCACAGACAAGCCGCCCCCTTCGCCCGGATCGGTACCGGAAGCCATTTCATCGATCAGGACAAGTGTGGAACGGTCGGTGATTTTCAAAATGTCGATAACGTTATGAATGTGGGCGGAGAACGTGCTTAACGCATGCTCGATGCTCTGTCCATCCCCGATATCGACAGCAACGTTGGAAAAAATCGAAAACAGGCTTCCTTCCTGAACTGGAACCAGCAATCCTGACTGTACCATGACCGTCAGAAGGCCGACGGTTTTCAGCGTGAGGGTTTTGCCCCCGGTGTTGGGCCCTGTAATAATCAGCGAACGATAGCGATAGCCGATGTGGAAGGTAAGTGGAACCATCCTGCTGCCAAGCAACGGATGCCGTGCTTCCCGCAGGTTGATTCTTCCCTCCTCGTTAAGCTCTACATTGGACGCTGCAATCGCCTGCGCGTATTTTGCCTTTGCAAACAGAAAATCGTATTCCCCCACCGTCTCCACATTCACCTGCAGCTCATAGGCGTTCTCCTCGACGAGTGAAGATAATTGCATCAGCACCTTGGCAACTTCGCGATCCTCCTCCGCTTTGAGTGCAAGCAGCTCGAAATGAAGCTGGCTGATTTCCGTTGGCTCCATGTAAACCGTTTGTCCGCTTGCCGATTCGTCCAGAACCGTTCCTGTGACCTGCTTGCGATACTCTTTTTTGATCGGCAAAACATAGCGCCCGTTGCGCAAGCTGATCACGCTCTCTTGCAGGATAGAGCGGTATTTGCCCATCAGCGAATCGAGCTTGCCTTTCAGCCGTTCTTCAAACACGACAATTCGTTTGCGAACCTTCATTAAGTCTTTGCTTGCCGTATCCATGACATGTCCGTGGCGAATGCTCTGTTCGATTTCCGCTTTCAATTTGCTGATCGGGGACAGCGATGCAGCATACACGCTGACACGCGGCGCTGCCTCCGCTTTGGATGCCATATACTTCATCAGCTGTGCGCAGCTCGTCAAAAATTGCTGGATATGCGAAAAGTCCCTTTCGTGAAACACATAGCCTTTTCCTAGCAGGGAAAGGATTTGCTCCATCCCTTCCAACGAGGGAATCGGCACACTCGCGCCATGCTGAAGCAAATCTTTTGCCTCCGCGACTTCATCCAGCTTTTTTCGCAAGACTTTGGCAGAAGTCATCGGAACCCTCTGTTCCACATGCTTTCTGCCGACATACGACATGGTATACCCGATCAGCGTCTC
>JBLNEJ010000008.1:0-23953 GCA_050262535.1 Clostridia bacterium | reverse complement strand
GAAGAGGGAGGAAGCCTGACATGAACCAGTGGATTGGAGCAAAAGGAAACGCTCAAGCGCAAACGGAAGCGGAAAAAGAGGCGATCTATCAGCTTCGCTACCAGGTGTATATAGAGGAACTGGGGAAGGAATTTGACCGGATTGACCATGAAAACAAAAGGTTGGTCGATGCGCTGGATGGGGTCGGGAAAACCATTCTCTTTTATGCGAAAAAGGAAGACGAAATCATCGGTACCGTGAGATTGAACATTGGAACCGCGGATCAGTTCCCGCAAAAGTACCGCGATGTCTACAAACTGGATTTCTTCCAGCAATATCAGCCCGAACAGCCGATACTTGCTGTTGGTTCACGGATGTTCATTTCAGCACCGTATCGGAAAGGCAAATTATATGTAAAATTGATTTGGGCGCTCATTACTGAATTGTTGGAGCAAAGGATTCCTTTTCTGTTCCTCAACTCAAGCCCGGAGATTTCCCATCTCTACACAGGCTTGGGGGCCATCTTTATTCGAGAAGAGGGCTTCACGGATGACGGCGTGGGTTATCAGATGCCGATGCTGTGGATGCCGGGGAACATTGAGCATTTGCAGGAAAGCCGTTCGGTTTTGTACCCGTTGGTGAAAAGGATGAATCCTGATGTGGCAGCGTATCAATGGTTTTGTGAGCATAATCCGGGGCAAGCTCCGAAAAATCCGACAGGAATGAATCATCTGCAACGCACATAAGGAAGCAAAGGGGTGCCCGTCCATGGTAACAAAGCGTCCATGAAAGCGGGGAAAAAACGTACAACAGTAATACCTCGCAGTGGCGGGGCCCGACTGTTTTCCCACCCTAAACTCCCGTTTTTGCCAAATATCGTAGGTAACTGAAAATGAACGCGGGAATAAAGCAAAGAGCGTTAGCTTTCATAGCTAATGCTCTTTGGTGTTTTTTCGATGAAAACAGCAGCATCGTGAAGTCAATGAACCGAATCAAGAATCGATACCATCCCATCAATCAACTGACCGGTAACTCAGCGGTTGTGCGGTGAGGCAAGAAAGGCGGCAATATCGGCTATATATTCAGTTGTCGGTTCTCGGATCGCGATTGCTGTGGGGAAAACTAGAAAACTGATTCCCGGACTGTTCCAGCCGAACAAACATTATACAAACATTTTACTTTACTTGGGTTATAATGAAACAATCCAAGCATAATAAACCCAATCAGAAAGGATGTCGGGCAGTTATGAATCTGAAGATAAGAACAAAGCTATTGTTAGGGTTCCTTACCATTTTAATACTGCTGGTTGCCCAGGTTGTCATTGCAACCACTCAACTGAAAGAGGTCGATTCGGTTTACTCCACCCTCATCTCCGACCGCGCCCAAAAGGCGATTTTGACGGAAAAAATGAACACATTGGTTCAGACACAATCAAAATCGATTCGTGGCTATTTGTTGCTGGGAAACGATTCAATGTTGCAGGAATATACGGATGCCAGTAAAAAATTTGATGAGATTTTCCAACAAATGCAGAGCAATACGAAATCAGACCAGGGCCAAAAGCTATTGGGAGAGCTGGCTGTTTTGCAAAAAGAGTACAGCCAGTTTGCCGAAAAAATCTTCCAGTTGAAAAACGAGAACCGCGTTGCTGAATATATGGAGCTGCAAAACAACACCGGGGTAGCGTTGGGGAAAAAATTTATGGAAAAGACGCTGGAAATGGAACAATTCCAGCAGCAATTGTTGACGAAAGGATCGGATGAAACCTCTGCTCATGTAGACAAAATAAAAATGCTGATCATCACCATTGGTGTAGTCGCAACGGTGCTGGGGATCGGTGTGGCGCTCTTTATGAGCAGAATCATTACGAAACCGATTCTTACACTGGCGGTAGCGGCTGAACGGATTTCTTCCGGGGATTTGACCGGCGAGGAGATCAAGGTCAAGAGTGGCGATGAAATCGGCGAGCTGGCGCATGCGTTCAATACGATGAAACGTAATTTGTACGAGCTGATTCGCAAGGTGGGCAAAGGTGCAGAACAGCTTGCGGCGTCCTCGGAGGAATTGTATGCAGGAACGGAACAGGTAGCCGCGGCTTCCACCGAGGTTGCCGAAAAAATGCAAGGATTGGCCAACAATTCAACTCATGCTGCACAAACGGGAGAGGAAAGCGCCAGAAGTGTCGAGGAAGCCGCTCTTGGCGTACAACGGATTGCGGTCTCGTCCTCTTCTGTTTCAGAATCTTCCCATGGTTCTATGGTAGAAGCCAAACAGGGACATGAAGCGATTCAGCAGGTGATCAACCAAATGAGCCACATTCGTGAAACCGTGCATGGCTCAGCCGTTTTGGTGGAGGAGCTGGGTAACCAGTCACAGCAAATTAGCCAGATTACGCAAGTCATTTCCGATATTACCGCACAAACGAATCTGCTGGCATTGAACGCAGCGATAGAGGCGGCGCGAGCGGGTGAACATGGACGGGGATTTGCGGTTGTGGCCGATGAAGTGCGGAAGCTTGCGGAGGAATCCAATGAATCAGCAGTGAAAATTGTACGTCTGATCGAGGAAATTCAAACAGGGGTAAACAAGGTCATCCACTCGATGCAAAAGGGAACCGAAGAGGTAGAAACAGGAGTGGAGCTGATTCATGGTGCCGGGGAATCATTCGAGCGGATTCTGTCCTCCATCCAGAATGTTTCCAGTCAGATAGACGAAATATCCGCGACATCGGAGGAGCTGTCCGCTAATACCCAACAGGTCGCCGCATCGGCAGAGACGATGTCCGCCATGGCAAAAGGAGCTGCTGCCGATTCCCAGTCCGTTGCTGCTGTGACAGAAGAGCAGCTGGCTTCTATGGAAGAGATTCGTGCGGTCTCGGAATCACTCAGTCGAATGGCGCTAGAACTGCAAGATGCGGTTCGTCAGTTCAAAGTATGATTTGTCTTTCCTAAACGATACCTCCACAAGCCGAGCAGAAAACCGGAACCACCCCCGGTCTGTCTCGGCTTTTCTGCTGTCCCCGACATCCCCAGTTGCCACTGTAAATTCAACCCTTCACGTCTGGTTTCTCCCCCTTTCTCGGCGTTGTATGATAAAATGAGAAATCATGCTGGAAAGGAAACTCTCTAGCACACGGTCGATCAAGAAAGACTTGTTATTCGGCATGGAATCGACTTAAATGAAAAGGTGACGAGCGGATGGGGCGAAATCCGGCTCGCTTCCTTCGGATGTAAAAAAGGAAAAAGGAATGAAGAGAGAAACAATGCGAAGCGACACGAAGTCCGACCAAGACATACAACAAACAGCGGCGCCAGAGCAATCCATGGCCACGATTTTGGCGCAAACCGTCAAAACGGGGATTATTAAGTCGAATTTGATCCCGATGTTCGCGGGATTGACCTTGGCCTTATATACGTACAATATGAGCATCGTAGAAAAGCTGCCGGCCATCCTCTTTGCGTTCATTGGCTCTTCGCTCGTCATGGGGGCGGCCGGTGCGTTCAACAATCTGTATGATCGTGATATCGATGCGATTATGGAACGGACGAAAAACAGGCCGACCGTGACCGGGGCTATCAAACCAAAGTCTGTCCTATGGCTTGGGATTGTCATGGCGGTTCTCGGGATCGCAACGCTTGCGATGGCGACTCCGCTGGCGGCGTTGCTAGGCTTTTTGGGATTGTTTTTTTACGTGGTGCCGTATACGATGTGGACCAAGCGGCGGACGGTTTACAATACAGAGGTCGGCAGCATCTCAGGGGCGATGCCACCGTTGATCGGGTGGGCAGCGGTTCATCCGGACATTACGCACCCGGCGATTCTAGGGTTGTTCGTCGTGACCGTCATCTGGCAAATGCCGCACTTCTATGCGATTGCGATACGCAAGCACAACGAATACAAGGCGGCCAACGTACCGATGCTGCCAGTCGTGAAAGGGATCAGACGGACGTATATCCAGACGAATGTGTACCTGGTGCTGCTGATCGCCGTCAGTTTCCTGTTTGGGTCGTTAAGCGTCGGAATTATGCTGGTCGCGCTGCTGTTAAGCGTAATTTGGCTGGTGTTGAGCATCAAGGGCTACCAAAAAACAGACTCGGAGAAATGGGCGAAAACGCTGTTTGTGTTCTCGCTTGTCCATATGACCGTGCTGTTTTCGACGGTGATTGTGTATTCTCTTGTAGGCATTCTTTTTCTCAGAGGGTAAAACATACGTAAAGCCACCTCCGGATTGAATTTTCGAATCGATACGGAGGTGGCTTGTTTTATGGGGCGATGGATGCGGTCGCTGCTGATTTTTGCAAAATCGGATTCGGGCAAATCAAACGCATTGCTTCCTGTTGATGTCAGAGGATTCCTTCGACTCAACGACAGAATAAAGGTTTTCCCGAAAACGATCAGGTAAAACCAAGCATTCCATACCGCAAAAAGGTTGTGTGTCATGATGATCATTCGCCCTGCAACAAACGAAGATATTCCTGCCCTCTGCGCCTTGTTGTCCCAGCTCACGCAGCATCCGGTTACAGGCTATCGGTTCGCCAAAAATTAACGCTACGCTGCCTTTGGCAGCTTTTTTTATTTTTGCTTTACAATATTCACACTCTTTTTTATAATACAAAAAGAAGTTGGTATCCTGTATACAGGATTCTGGATATCAAACAAAGAGAGAGGGGGGAAAAGTATGCTGAACAAATTGCCACAAGCCGAGACACTTGCAGAACGGGCATACAAAGAAATGAAAAAGGCGATCCTGAGCGGTCAGTTCATGCCGGGAGATCCATTGCCCGAAGAATCAATTGCAGCCATGCTGGGCATCAGCCGTACGCCATTGCGCAAGGCGATCACCCAACTTGCGTTCGATGGTCTGGTTGAAATGGAAACCGGAAAAATTGCACGCGTCGCCAGCTTTTCTGACCAGGACTTGGAACACTTCATCCGTTTGCGCGGAGTGTTGGAAGCCTTTGCAGCGGAGCAGGCGGTCCCGTTTGTCACCGATTAATTTTTGGCGGAGCTTGAAGAGACACGGCTCGATCAATTTGAAGCTATTAAAAACGGCGACTACTACACGTACATCGAGCTTGATTCACAGTTCCACATTTTGATTGCGGAAATTACCCAGAACCAGAAGCTGAAGGATTTCATCGAGCAGATCAGCAACCAGCTTCATCGTTTTCTGATTTTGTCCCGCACGATTGAGAACAGTGCAGGCGAGGCGTTGGCTGAACACCAGCAAATCATTCAGGCGTTTGCCGAGCGCGACGTGCACAAAGCGGGAGAAGCGATGCGCAAGCATATCGAAAGCGTAGGGAGAAGGGCAAAAATACAATAAATAGGGGAGTTAGTCATGACAAAGAGCAAAAAGTTACTAACTGGGTTGAGTGTTGCATTGATGTTGATGCTGACGGCATGTGGCGGTGGAAAGAGTGCGACTGGCGGTGAAGGTGCTGCCAATAATGCTGGCGGTTCGGACAAGCAGTACAATCTGCGAATCGCGTACCTCGTGCCTGAAGAGCAATCGACTCATATTGCAGCAGTCAAAATGAAAGAAACGATCGAATCGAAGTCGCAGGGCAAAATCAAGGTGCAGCTGTATCCAAACGGTTCGTTGTTCCCGTCTGACCGTGAAGCGATCGAAGCGGTTCAATTGGGCAACGTGGAAATGACAATTCCGGCGGTAGCCCCTCTGGCTGGCTTCAACAAAAAATTCATGGTGTTCGACCTGCCGTTCCTGTTCAAAACAAAAGAAGCCGCTTACAAAGCGTTGGACGGTGAAGTCGGACAGCAATTGCTGAAGGATTTGGAATCCAACGGTTTCAAAGGCCATGTGTTTGGTGAAAACGGTTTCCGTCATATGTCCAACAACAAAGGGCCGATCAACAAGCCGGAAGATTTGAAAGGCTTGAAATTCCGTACACTGGAAAATCCGGTACATACCGCAACGTTCAACTCGTTCGGTGCCAACGCATCGCCGTTCGCGTTCGGTGAGCTGTATACCGCCTTGCAGCAAAAGGTATACGATGCGATGGAATGCCCGATCTCGCTCTACTACACGAACAAATTTTATGAAGTGCAAAAATATTTGACCAAGAGCGGCCATGTCTATGCTGCGACGATCCTGTTGTCCAACCTCGACTGGTACAACTCTCTGCCGGATGATCTGAAAAAGGTTGTTGACGATGCAACGCTTGAATACCGTGATTCTCAGCGCAAACTGGCTTCCGAGCAGGATGATGAATTCCTGGCGAAGCTGAAAGAAGCAGGCATGCAGGTAAACGAGCTGACGCCTGAGCAAAAAGATGCATTTATCCAGGCTTCCAAACCGGTTTACGAACAGTTCACCAAAGAAATCGGTGAAGATTTGGTCAAGAAAGCAATGGAAGCAAACAACTAATCAAGGTAACAAGACATTTCCTTATGTTCCGCTTGTGCAAGCAACGAGCGGGGCATAAGGAAATTCATTTCCATGTCTAACAATAGAGGAGTGACATACGTGACCGTAAAAAGACTGTTGGATGAAAAGCTGGAGGAATGGTTCCTCGTCGCTACGATGGTAGTCATGGTTGTGCTGATCTTCACCCAGGTCATCAGCCGATATGTGTTTGAATCTTCAATCTCTTGGTCGGAAGAATTGGCGCGTTACGTACATATTTGGCAGATCTGGATTGGGGCCAGCTTTGCCATTCGCAAGCGCGAGCACATCAAGGTGGAAGCATTCAAGAACATGTTCAACGAAAAAGGGAGAAAAGTGATCGATTTGATCGCGATCCTGCTCTGGTTTGCCTTGTCGGTCTTCCTGGCCGTTGCCGGTACAGAACTTGTTTCGACGATTTTCAGCAGAGGACAATCATCACCAGCCATGCAAATGCCGATGTGGGCGATATACTCGGCCATTCCGCTTGGCGGCCTGTTGATGTCCATCCGGTTGATCCAGCAAATCTACTTCCTGTTTAAACCGGAAAAATCGTAGGAAAGGGGGAGATTGAATTATGACCGTCATTACGCTGTTCGGCAGCTTGCTGCTCTTTATCGTTCTCAATATTCCGGTTGCGATTGCGCTCGGGTTGGCCGCTCTTTTGACCATTGCCTTTACGACGGATCTTCCGTTGGGGATTATCACCCAAAAGGCGTTTACTTCGCTCGATTCGTTCCCACTGATGGCCATTCCGTTCTTCATGCTGGCAGGCATCCTGATGGGAAAAGGTGGGGTCTCCAAACGACTGCTCGATCTGGCTACCGTGCTGGTAGGGTGGATGGTAGGTGGTTTGGCGATGGTAACGGTTGTTTCGTGTATGTTCTTTGCCGCGATCTCCGGTTCGGGCCCGGCAACGGTAGCTGCGATCGGGTCGTTCATGATTCCGACGATGCGCGAAAAAAATTACGGAGCAGGCTTTGCAGCTGCATTGACGGCAGCCGCCGGTTCCATTGGGGTTATCATTCCACCGAGTATTCCATTTGTTCTGTATGGCGTTGTGGCCGGGGTATCGGTTGGCAGCATGTTCCTGGCCGGTGTATTGCCAGGGGTCCTGATCGGGATCGGCCTGATGGTTGTGTCGTACTTTATTTCCAAAAAACGCGATTACAAACCAGCCTCCACCGAGCCGGTTACGTTTAAACGGGTGCTGAAAGCTTTCTATGATTCCAAATTGGCGCTGATGATTCCGGTCATCATTCTGGGCGGGATCTACGGCGGGGTATTCTCGCCAACGGAAGCGGCGGTAGTTGCCGTTGTGTATGCGATCATCATCGGGGTGTTTGTCCATCGCGAGCTGACCTGGGCTGACATCTACAAATCGATTGTCGAGTCAGCCGTCATCAACGCTTCCACGATGATCATTATCGGTCTGTCGATTTCGTTTGCTTATATCATGACATTGGAGCAGGTTCCGAACTCGATTGCCGAGTTCATCACCTCGCTTTCGGATAACAAGCTTGTGATTTTGCTGGTCGTGAACATCTTCCTGTTGATTGTCGGGATGTTCATTGACACCATCTCCGCGCTGGTTGTATTGGCGCCAATTTTGTTGCCGATTGTGACACACGTCGGAGTCGATCCGATTCACTTCGGGGTCATTCTGGTTGCGAACCTGGCGATCGGGTTCATCACGCCGCCATTGGGCGTTAACCTGTTCGTTGCCTCAAGCGTCAGCAAAATTCCATTGGAGCAGATCATCAAGGGTATCATGCCATTCCTGCTCATGATGATCATTACGCTGATGGTCATCACATACGTTCCGGAAATGTCCACGTGGTTACCATCTGTCCTGCAAGACTAGGGAGTAGGAGGAGCCTATGATTGTTTCAACAACAGACGAACTGCTTTATCAGCACGTTAAGCGAATTGTAGAGCATACGGGCGAGACACCGCTTGTCTATGCTGCCATCGAGGACATTCCGGCAAGTGTGGCGGAGCAGACAACATGCTTGATTACATTTGGCAATGATTTGACCGCTGACAATATTCGCGCTTTTCCCAAGCTGCAATGGATTCAGATGTGCAGTGCAGGGTTGGAGGACCTTCCGTTCTCCGCCCTGCATGAGCGCGGCATTCTCGTCACAAGCGCCACCGGTATCCATGTTGTGCCGATGAGCGAATATGTCGTGCTGTGCATGCTTCATTTTGAAAAAGATATGGAGCGCTACCGCTCGTTAAAGGAGCAGAAGGTGTTTGATCGCACCAAGCTGGTGGGCGAGCTAATCCATCGCGAGGTGCTGATCTATGGGACGGGCGTGATCGGGCAGGCTGTCGCCAATCTGCTGAAGGTGTTTCGGATGGAGGTTTACGGCGTTAATACGAGCGGTCGTCCGGTAGAACCGTTTCGGGAAACGTACAAGCTGGGAGAGGAGACGGAGAGGCTGGAGAGCGCCGATTACGTCATTTCCATTCTGCCGTCCACGTCCCAAACCCGCGGGCTGTTTTCAGCCGATTACCTGGAGCGGATGAAGCGGGATGCGGTCTTGATCAGCATTGGGCGCGGAGATGTCATCGATGAGAATCATGTGGTGGACATGCTGAAAAATGGACGCTTGAAGGGAGCGGCTTTCGATGTATTTCAGAAGGAGCCGCTTCCTGTAGACAGTCCGCTGTGGGAGTGCGAAAACTTGATCCTGACGCCGCACATGTCGGCGAAATCGATTCATTATATCGATCGATGCGTCGATATTTTCCTCCACAATTGGCAGGCGCTTCGTGATCAGACCCCGTTGAAAAATGTTGTCGACACATTGAGAGAGTATTAGTGCGTGTAGCAGGAGGAGAGAAATCTTGTACCAACAATTGAAGGATTTATCATTATTTGAGCAAGTTGAAGCCATCACGACCTCACTTGTCGAAACGCTGAGTATCAACGGAACCAAAGGGGAGATCGACATCGTCGATAAGGTGGAAGCGATTTTGCGCACCTATCCCTATTTCGAGAAGCACCCGGAGCAGATTTGGACGCAATATTTGCCCAACGATCAGTTGGGCCGCAAAAACTTGTTTGCCCGCATCAAGGGAACAGGTGAATCAAAATCAAAGCACACTGTGATTTATCACTCCCATATCGATACGGTAGGAATTGAAGATTTCGGCAAGCAGATCGGCAATGCCAACAATCCTGCTGAGTTGCTCACGTTCTTCTCCAATTGGGACGGCAACCCGGAGGTGCAGGAGCACGCCAGATCGGGAGACTGGATGTTTGGACGCGGAGCGCTCGACATGAAGAGCGGCGTTGCGGTTCATTTGGCCAATTTGCTGCACTTCAGCCAGAACCTCGAGGAACTGGATGGAGAAATCATTTTCATGGCCAACCCTGTGGAGGAAAACCAGCACACGGGCGTGATTGCCGCAGTCGATGAATTGCTCCGCCTGCGCGAGGAAGAGGAGCTCCACTATGTGGTAGCCATCAACGACGACTACATTGCGCCGCTTTATCCCGGCGATCCAAAGAAATATATTTACACTGGTGCAGGCGGGAAGCTGCTTCCGTGCTTCTACGTGTATGGCCGCGAAACACACGTCGGCCAGACGCTGGGAGGGCTTGACCCGACGCTGGTGACAGCCGAGCTGAACCGTCTGATCAACAACAACATGGAGATGACCGAGCAGGTCGACGGCGAAATGATCACGCCGCCGTCTGTGCTGTACCATCGCGATACGAAAGCCTTTTACAATGTGCAAACATCCGTGACCAGCCATCTGTATTTCAACTTCATGGTGCTGGAGGCGTCTCCCAAGGAGATCATGCAAAAGCTCAAGGAGAAGGCAATCGCTGCTGCCGACTGGACGCGCAACTATTATGTGGAGCAGTACACGAAGTTCGCCCAGGTCAACGAGTTCCCGGACACGATGCCGTCCTGGGAGATGGATGTGTACACGTATGAGGAGTTTTGCGCCAAGCTTGCCGGACAGGGCGTTGATGTCAAGCAGGTGACGGCACAGGTGGTAGCCGACCATCCCGAGATGGAGCTGCGCCAGCTCTGCTTCGAAATCGTCGATACGCTGCGCAAGCTGGACCGTACCGGCAAGCCGTGCATCGTCATTTTTTACGCGCCGCCGTACTGCCCACACAACTATTTGAAGGGCGATTCCCGACGCGATATGGAGGTCATCTCCGTGATCGAGGATGTAGCGGGAAAATGGGAAAAGCAGTCGGGTGAGGCTTTTGCCGTGAAGCGGTTCTTCCCGTATTTGTCGGACAGCAGCTATTTGTCGCTGCATGACACCGATGAAGAGGTTGCCTCCCTGATCGACAACTTTCCGGAATGGGAGCGCATTTATCCGGTTCCGGTCAAAAATATCCGCAAGCTGAATGTTCCTGCGATCAATGTGGGCGTGTATGGACTGGATGCCCATCGTTGGACGGAGCGTGTCTACAAGCCGTATTCGTTTGACACCGTCCCGAAAATGATTCGCGAAATGACGGAACAATGGCTGGGCCAACACAAATAAAAGGAGAGAGAAACCATGTCTGTACAAACCAAAAGCCTGTATGAACGCGCCAATGCCGTGATGCCTCCGGTAGCGGCACGTGCGACCACGCTTGGCGTCGTTAAAGGAGAAGGCTCCTACCTGTGGAGTGAGGATGGCAAAAAATATCTCGATTTCGCCAGCGGGGTAGCTGTTACTAACGTGGGCCACAACCATCCGCTGGTCGTGGAGCGTGCCAAGGCGCAGATGGATCAGCTGATCCACGGCGGTCACAATGTCGTGTACTATCCGGTGTACGTGGAGTTGGCCGAGAAGCTGAACGAGCTAAACGGCGGCAACTGCAAGGTGTATTTCTCCAACAGCGGTGCCGAGGTGAACGAAGGGGCAATCAAGCTGGCGAAAAAAGTGACCAAGCGCCCGGGCATCATCTCCTTCAAGCGCAGCTTCCATGGCCGCACCCTGGCGACGACGACCTTGACCGCATCGAACAGCGCCTATCGCAAGGATTACGAAGGCTTGCTGCCAAGCGTGTACTATGCGGATTATCCGTATGCGCTGCGCACCGGACTTTCCGAGGAAGCGGAGACAGAGCGCTGCCTCGCCCAGCTGGATGAGATTTTCCGTTTCCTGATTGCTCCTGACCAGGTAGCGGGGATCATCATGGAGCCTGTACAAGGGGAGGGGGGCTATGTCGTTCCGCCGAAGGGCTTTGTCGAAGCGATTCGCCGCATTTGCGACGAGCATGGCATCCTGCTGATTTTTGACGAGATCCAAACCGGCTTTGGCCGCACTGGCAAAATGTTCGCATGGCAGCAGTTCGGGGTGCAGCCAGACGTGCTGACATTGGCCAAAGGCATTGCCAACGGCTTCCCACTCAGCGCCTTGGTAGCAAAAGCGGAGCTGATGGACAAATGGACCGCAGGTACGCACGGTGGTACGTATGGCGGCAACCCGGTTGCCTGCGCGGCTTCGCTTGCAGTGATCGAGCTGCTTGAAGGCGGGCTGCTGGATAATTGCAACGCGATGAGCGCCTATTTTATCGAACAATTAACGAAGCTGAAAGCCGACTATCCGCAGATCGCAGAGATTCGGGGCCTCGGACTGATGATCGGGATGGAGTGCCTGGATCAGGATGGCAAGCCGGACGCGAAAACCGTCAACGGCCTGAAGGACAAAGCACTGGAAAAAGGCCTGATGCTGTTGACATGCGGAACAGACAAAAACGTTATCCGCTTTATTCCGCCCACGACCGTGACCAAAGAAGAAATTGACCAGGCTATGGACATTATCCGTGAAAGTTTGGCAGAATTGAAATAATCAAAAAAAGAAACTGAAACAAATGAAGCTACCCCCGCCGGTTTGTAAAAACCTCGGGGGTGTGCGGTTTCACGACAATGAACAGGAGGAACTGGACAATGCTATATATCAACGGAGAATGGTGCGAGGCACAATCGAAACAAACGTTTGACGTAATTAACCCCGCGACAGGAGAAGTGGTTGCAACGGTAGCAAAGGGCGGCGCTGCTGACGCACAAGCGGCGATAGACGCGGCAGGGGCTGCATTTGGCCCGTGGTCCCGTCTGACAGCAAAGGAACGCTACACGTATTTGAGAAAAACGGCAGATATTTTGCGCGGGCGCACGGAAGAGATCGCGCAACTGATTACCCGTGAAATGGGGAAACCGCTGGGAGAAGCGCGCGGTGAAATCGGCCTTGCCATCGATTATCTCGACTGGTATGCAGAAGAAGGCAAGCGCATTTACGGCGATACGATTCCGGCATCGGCACCGAACAAGCGGATTCTCGTGCTGCGCCAGCCGGTAGGCGTCGTCGGCGCGATTACGCCGTGGAACTTCCCGATTGCGATGATTACCCGCAAGCTGGCTCCGGCGCTTGCGGCAGGCTGCACGATTTTGCTCAAGGCGGCTTCGGCTACTCCGCTTGCGGCGATCGAAGTGTTCAAGGCGCTGCATGAGGCAGGTGTGCCAAAGGGTGTCGCCAACCTGGTAAACGGCTCTGCCTCCGAGGTTGTCGGCACGATGATGGCAAGCCCGGTTGTGCGCAAAATTACGTTCACCGGTTCGACCGAGGTAGGCAAGGAGCTGGTGCGCCAGTCTGCGGACACGATGAAAAAGGTTTCGATGGAGCTGGGTGGGCATGCACCGTTCCTCGTGTTCGAAGATGCCGACCTGGAAAAAGCGGCAGAGGGCGCGATTGCAAGCAAATTCCGCAATGCGGGACAAACATGCGTCTGCACAAACCGCATTTATGTGCAAAAGTCAGTGGCTGACAAGTTTGCCGCGATTCTCGCGGAGAAAATGAAGCAGCTTGTCGTCGGTAACGGGCTGGAAGCAGGCACCAACATCGGGCCGATGATCGATGCAGGCGCGATGGACAAAGCGCAGGAGCACGTTGAGGATGCGGTCGAAAAAGGCGCGACAATTCTGTGCGGCGGTAGCCGTCTGGTGGAAGGCGCATATGCGAGCGGGAACTTCTTTGCACCGACTGTCTTGCTGGGGGCTACCCACGAGATGAAAATCTCCTACGAAGAAACGTTCGGCCCGGTTGCGCCAGTATTCACCTTTGAAACAGAGGAAGAGGCGATCCAGCGCGCCAACGATACGGTGTATGGCCTGGCGTCCTACATTTTCACCAGGGACGGCTCCCGCATGTTCCGTGTTGCCGAGAAGCTGGAATACGGCATCGTCGGCATCAACGACGCACTGCCAACGGTTGCACAGGCTCCATTCGGCGGCATCAAGGAATCGGGCGTTGGCCGCGAAGGCGGCAAATACGGGATCGAGGACTATCTGGAGTACAAATTCCTTTCTCTGCAGCTTGAGCTGTAAGCAGGTGATGTGAGATGACATACACAAAAGTCGATCAGGGGATTATTGCCGCGATTCGGCAGATCATACCGGAAGCGAAGCGGATTTTGACCGAAAAGCAGGATTTGGCTGGGTATTCGTATGACGCTTCGTTTGGGACGTACTGGCCGGAGGTGGTCGTGCAGCCCAAAAGCACGCAAGAGGTAGCAGCGATTGTGAAGCTGGCCAACGAGAAAAAGATTCCCGTCTATCCGCGCGGCCAGTCGACCTCGCTGTCCGGCGGACCATTGCCCGTTGAAGGCGGCATTGTGCTGGATTTGTCCAAAATGGACCAGAAGCTCGAAGTCATTCCCGATGACCTGATCGCCATCGTGTCGCCGGGTGTGCTGACAGCTGCCATCCACGATGCGGCGGAGAAGGTCGGGCTGATGTATCCGCCCGATCCGAGTAGTTCCGCCGTTTCCACGATCGGCGGCAATCTGGCGGAGAACTCCGGCGGTCCGCGCGGGCTGAAATACGGCGTGACGAAGGACTATGTGCTTGGTCTGGAGGTCGTTACCCCGCAGGGCGACATCATTCGCACCGGCGGTCGGACGGTGAAGAACGTGACGGGCTACGATTTGACCAAATTGCTGGTCGGCTCGGAGGGAACGCTCGGGATTATCACCGAGGCAACGCTCCAGTTGATTCCGAAGCCTCCGGCAACGGCGACACTGCTGGCGATTTTTGATGACATCGTCACCTCGGGCGAGGCGATCTCCAAGGTGCTGACCTCGGGCATCCTGCCTGCCAAGATGGAAATCATGGACCAGGCCTGCATCGTGGCGGTGGAATCGTACCAGCCGAGCGGATTGCCAGTCGATGCAGAAGCGATCATTTTGATCGAAGTGGACGGTCATGCGCGTGCGGTAGAAGAGGAAATTCGCGAAGCGGCGCGCATTTGCGAGCAGGTCGGTGCGCGACAGGTGCAAATCGCCAGCACCGATGCGGAGCGGGCCAACCTGTGGAAGGCGAGGAAGATGGTTTCCCCGGCGATTACGCGTGTGAAGCCGACGAAGATTTCCGAGGACGCGACCGTACCGCGCAGCCAGATTCCGGCGATGTTTGCCCGCCTGAAGCAAATCCGTGAAAAATATCAGGTCAACCTGGTCGTTTTCGGTCACGCGGGCGACGGCAATCTTCACCCGAACATCATTGCCGACAAACGCGACAAGGAAGAGATGAAGCGGGTCGAGAAGGCGGTCGAGGAAATTTTCGCGGCTGCGATTGAATTGGGCGGTACGCTCTCCGGTGAGCACGGGATCGGCAACATGAAGGCGCCATTTATGGAGCTCGAGCTAGGGGCAGCAGGACTGGACATGATGAAGCGCATCAAGATCAGCTGGGACCCGAACAATATTATGAATCCGGGCAAAATTTTTCCCGTGCCGGGGCAGCGACTCAATTTGACGGAGGGGTGACAAGATGAGCGACTCACACAACCTGAAGCTCCCCTACGACGAAACGATCCAGTGCGTGCAGTGCGGATATTGTCTACCCTCCTGTCCGACGTATATGACGATGGAGCGGGAAACCCATTCGCCGCGCGGACGGATCAATCTGGTAAAGATGGCGGCAGAAGGGCATATTTCGCTGGATGATTTGGAAAAGCCGCTCGATCTGTGCCTCGGATGCCGTGCATGCGAGACGGCATGTCCATCCGGGGTGGAATACGGAAAAATTTTGGAGGGCGCGCGCGATGTGCTGGCGGAGCACAAGGCAAGCCGTACCTCCAAGCCGCTGCGCTTTGTCCAGAATGTGATGTTCAAAAACGTGTTTCCCGACGCCAAAAAGCTGCGCGTCGCAGCCGACATGCTTTGGCTGTATCAGAGCAGCGGCCTGCAAAGCGTCGCACACAAGGGCAAGCTCACCCACATCCTGCCGGAAAACCTGTGGGCGTTCGAGGAAGTGCTGCCGCAGGTGACATCACCTGCCGAGCGGCGCAATAGGCCTGATCGGTTCAAGTCAAAGGCAGGGGCCGCTCCGCGGTTCAAGGTGGCTTTTTTCACGGGATGCATCATGGACGCGATTTTTGAAAAGATCAATCGGCAGTCGATGGAGCTGCTGGCACTGGCAGGCTGTGAAGTGGTCGTCATCCCGGAGCAGACGTGCTGCGGGGCGTTGCACGCCCATGCCGGACGGCGCGACGATACGATCATGCTGGCGAAGCGCAATATCGAGGCGTTTGAAAGACTTGATGTCGATTTTATCGTGAACAGCGCAGGCGGCTGCGGGGCGCAGCTGGTCGAATATCACCATCTTTTCCATGGGGATGAACAGTGGGAGGGGCGGGCACGCGCCTTCGTCGCCAAGACGCGCGATATCACCCAAGTGCTGGCGCAGTGCGAGCTGCCGCTGACCAAGCCGATTCCGGCGGTTGTTACGTATCAACGCTCCTGTCATATGACGAATGTGCAAAAGGTCACAAAGGAGCCTGTCGAGCTGATTCGCCGGATTCCGGGCGTGACGTTTCGCGAAATGGCCAATCCGAACATGTGCTGCGGTTCGGCGGGCATTTACAACGTGGTCAACTACGAGGAGTCCATGGACGTGCTGGATGCCAAAATGGAGACGGTCAAGGATACACAGGCGTCGATCATCGTCACCACCAACCCGGGTTGCTTGCTGCAAATGAAGCTGGGTGTTGTGCGCGAGGGAACGGTTGAACAGAGACGTGCTGTCCATCTGGTGGAGCTACTGGCGGAAGCATGTGAGATCGACTAGTCGGGAAGGAGCCGCTGCGATTGGAGAAAAGCGTCTATTTTTCAGAGATATCCGTGCAGGTCGAGGGCGCGATGAAGCTGCCGCGCATGGCGAAAATCAGGCAGCATTTTCACGGGCCACGCGTTGAACATATTGGGGAAGCGGTCAAACAGGAGCTTAGCAGGGATGGCATCCGGCAAGCGGTGAAGCCGGGGGAACGGATCGCGCTTACGGTCGGAAGTCGGGGCATTGCCAACATTGCAGAAATCATCAGAGCGGTCGGTGTGCAATTGACCGCCTGGGGGGCGAAGCCGTTTATCGTGCCTGCGATGGGCAGCCACGGGGGAGCAACAGCCGAAGGGCAGCTACAGGTGCTGCGAGAGTACGGCATTACGGAGGAAGCGATGAACATGCCGATTCTCTCCAGTATGGATGTCGTCCAGATTGCCATCATTGAGCCGGGAATACCTATTTACATCGACCGGCACGCCTATGAAGCAGACGGAATCATCGTGATCGGCAGAATCAAGCCGCATACCGATTTCAAGGGCCCGATTGAAAGCGGGCTGATGAAAATGCTGGCGATTGGCCTGGGCAAGCACAAGGGTGCGAGCACGCTGCATGCCGAGGGCTTTGACACGTTTCACGAGCTGGTGCCGCGTGCCGGACAGGCTCTGCTGGACAATGCCTCGGTTCGGTTCGGCCTGGCTATTCTGGAGAATGCCCGGGAGGAAACGGCTGAGCTTGTTGCCGTCCCTTCTGCCGAAATTGCGGCGACAGAAGCGGTGCTGCTTGCTCGTGCCAAATCGTACATGCCAAAGCTTCCTGCTGAACAAATCGATGTTCTCGTTGTCGGTGAGATTGGCAAGGATATGAGCGGAGCGGGGATGGACCCGAATATTACCGGGAGGTTTGCCACAGCGGGCACAGTCGAAGGCGCGCCGCAGGTCACCCGGATCGTTGTGCTCGATTTGACCGAGAAAACACACGGCAATGCAGTCGGTATCGGGTTCGCGGATGTGACCACCCGTCGCTGCGCCAACAAAATCGATCTTGCCAAAACGTACGCCAATTCCATTACGTCCACTGTTCTTGCCGGGGCTCGCATCCCGGTGGTGATGGGCAGTGATCGGGAAGCGATTGTGACTGCGCTTATGTGCTGCAACCGGGTGCAGCCGGAGAATGCCCGGATCATCTGGATTCACAATACGCTGGAGCTGCATGAGATGTATGTTTCGGAGGCGTCGCTTGATGAGGTGCTTGCATCCGGTTCGGTTGAGCTTGTGAGCGGGCCGGGTGAATGGGCTTTTGATGAGGGTGGGAATTTGGTGTGAAAAAGAGTCGATTGAACGTGGAGGAGTTTCCGTCCACGTTTGATCGGCTTTTTTCAATTGTAGTGGTATTGGAAAAAACAGCAGCCCCACTCATCCGAGCAAAGCTGCTGCTTTGTGAAAAAAGGAACGTAATCGTGCCCAAAAAAGCAATGGCTTAGTAAGCCAACGTAAACAACGCGTTGATATGGGACAAATAACGAACGTTACTAGCTTCCTTCATGACAGACGCAGGCAAGCCTTTCAACGAAATGTTGTTTGCACCGATGGTAGCAACAGCATCTTTGCGGCCCAGGCTGGCAAGCGTACCGGAGTTGACAGGAGCGAATGCATTGAACGCTTTGTTCTCCAGGAGAGCGTACAGGTTGTAGCCGATCAGTTCGCCCATTTGCCATGCGATTTGCGCTGTTGGTGGGTAAGGACGACCGTCCGGGCTGAAGAATACTGCGCTGTCGCCTGCAACGAATACGTCAGGATGGGAAACGGATTGTAGGTAATCGTTAACAGATGCACGGCCACGGTTGACTTCCAGGCCCGATTCGCCAACGAGCGGGTTCCCTTGTACGCCACCGGTCCAAACGAACGTGTTGGCCACGACTTTTTGGCCGTCCTTCAGGTCAATCTCATTGCCTGCAACATTGGTTACCGCTACGCCGGTCAAGAATTTCACGCCGCGTTTTTCCAGGCTTGCTGTCGCGCGTTCGATCAAATGATCAGGCAGAACAGGGAGGATTTTTGGACCTGCTTCGACGAGCAGCAATTTGATTTCGTTCGGATCAACGCCATAGCCTTTTGCCAGTTCAGGCATGATGTCCGCGATTTCGCCAACCAGCTCAACACCGGTCAAGCCGCCGCCACCGATCACGATTGTCGCATCCGCTTCATTTTTCGTATAGGAGTATTCACGAATACGTTCTTTAATATGTGTGAAAATTTTGTTTGCATCGTCTGCAGATTTCAATACCATGCTGTTTTCTTCCAAACCAGGGATGCCGAAGAATGCGGTTTTGCTTCCCAGCGCAACAACCAGTGCATCATAGGTCAATGTCGAACCGTCGGAAAGCTTCACGACTTTGTTGTCAACGGAGAACGATTCAACCGTTGCGATTTTCAGATCGATGTCTTTTCCTTTGAACAGCTTTTCCAAAGGCATGGCAATGGCTTGCTCAGCGATGTTGCCCGCAGCAAGGCGATGCAGCTCGGTAATGATTTGGTGAGTCGGGTATTGGTTGACGACGGTAACGGTTGCATCTTCCTTGCTCATGTACTTGCGGACTGTCAAAGCCGAAAGCAGACCGCCGTAACCTGCACCTAAAATGACAATGTGTTTAGACATGTTTCTTCCTCCGTCCTTACTCGTTGAGTGGTAGTCGCACTACTTTTGGGTTTCGCGTTCTGCGCTGATTTGCAGATATGCGTTTACGAAACGGAACAGCTTTTGCGCCTGAGGATCTTTGAGCATTCTGACGAGACCGAAGAGACCGATGACTTCCGTGCTTGCTTCTGCACGGTCTTTGGCTTCGATTGCCGTTGCCGCGATTTGTTTCACCGACTCTTTTACTGGATCGACGACGTCTTTGATCGCGCCAACCGTATCGCTTTTCAGGATCTCATCCGTAGCGACGGCTTGTGCAAAGTCATACGATTTTGTCAAAATGGTGACAAGTTCCGTCAATTTTGGCAGTTGGTTCACCAAAGTGGTCAACGATTCCTGTACCTCCGGCTTCAACAGCTGATCAAGGACATCCAGCTGCTCTTGGGTAGGAGCCACTTTTACTGCTTCAGGCTGTGTTTGGGTAACGGTTTCTGACATCTCCAATTCTCCTTTACGATAAGCATTGGCTGCTTAATAGTGGGTAACCCATAAAACGTGCATCAAATGTAAATGCTATAAAATTTGCAAATACCAGTCAAGCCAAATTATATACCTTCTTAATGAATATTGAAAACTTCTGACCAAATTAAAATAATACCTGATTTGAAAGAAAAAATGTAATCAACCACAAAATGGAAAAATGCATGAAATGAATAAACATGCAAAGTTGAAGTTTTTTCCAGAACGTGTAGAATGAGAACCAAATCTACCAACTACGTCAAGGAGGGAGCGGCAGATGAAAGCAGTTTTGGCAACAGCATTCGGTGGCCCGGAGGTTCTGCAAGTGACAGAAATCGCGCGTCCAGTCATCCAGCCACGACAGGTGTTGATTCGTGTTGAGAAAACAAGTGTGAATTTTGCCGATATTAAGGCGCGGATCGGCAGCAAAGGGGCGGGAAAGCTCCCGTTTCTCCCCGGGCTCGATGCATACGGCATCATCGAAGAGGTCGGCGCAGACATCATTCATTTGAAAAAAGGACAGCGGGTGATTGCCTTTCCGCTCACCGGTTCCTATGCCGAATATGTGGTAGCCGATGAGGCGCTTACGTTTGCCATTCCTGATGCGATTGATGCCGAAACGGCTGCAGCCTGTCCGATTGTATCGTTCACATCCTATAAGCTGCTGGCCGAGATTGCTCGACTGGAACGGGGCGAAACGGTGCTGATTCATGCAGCGGCTGGCGGAATCGGGACGACGGCTATTCAATTGGCCAAACTTCTCGGGGCGAAGCAGGTGATCGGGACTGTCGGGAGCGCCAGAAAAGCGGCGATTGCGCTTGCGGCAGGGGCGGATCATGTGATCTGCAACGACCAGGATGATTTTGCCGACAAGGTCAATGAGCTGACAGAAGGAAAGGGAGTCAACGTCATTCTCGATTCGATCGCGGGTGCCGTTACGGAAAAGAGCATGACGTGCCTGGCCCACTATGGACGACTGGTGCATTTCGGCAATGCCAGCGGCGAGATTGGGCACATTCGCACCATTGATCTGCATGCAAGCTGCCGTTCGGTGCTCGGCTTCAGCTTCGGAACGACGAGAAGCAAACGCCCTGAGCTGTTGCGCGATACGGCGGAGAAGGTGTTGGCCTACTTGGCGGATGGCAGTCTGAAGATTAAGGTCGGCAGACAGTTTCCTCTGGAAGAGGCGGCGAAAGCACATGAATGGGTGGAAAGCAGGCAGAGCACGGGGAAAATATTGCTGAATGTAGGGATATAAAAAGGAGGAGAAAAAATGGGAGCATGGAGCCATGAGATTTTTGGAAATGACGATGCGATGGATTGGGTTGGAGAACTGCTGGAGGCGGAAGACCTTTCTGTCGTGGAGCAGGTTTTGCAAGAGACGGCAGACGAGGACGACTACATTGAGGTTGATTTGGCCTCCCAGGCGCTTGCTGCTGCGGAAGTGGTTGCATTTCTTGGCGGAAAGCCGGGCGCAGAGTTGCAGCCTGATTCCGATGTCGAGGAGGAGCTTCTTGCCTGGCTAAAAAAGCGCAATGACAACGTAGACCATTTGAAGCCGCTTGCATTGCAAGTGGTGCGAAAAGTAAAAGCGTCGTCGGAAGAGACGGAGGATTACCAACTGTGGCTGGACACGGTTACTGATCTGGAAGGACGGCTTGTGTAACCACGATTCTGGCAAAAGGAAGCGAACGAAACATGTCAAAGGCTGACAATATGCTTTCGATCCTGTGGCTGCTAAAAACAGGGAAACGAATGACGGCAAATCAGTTGGCGGATGCACTGGAGATTCATCCACGAACCGTATATCGGTATATTGATGCCTTGTGCGCGAGCGGGGTTCCGATTATCTCAGACGCAGGTCACAATGGGGGATACAGCCTGCTCCGGCAATTTACCGAAGCGCCGTTATTCTTTGATTTGAACGAACAAAAGGCACTCGTCCATGCTGCGACATTTGCGCAAGAGGCCGGCTATCCGTTCGAGGAGGCTTTGAATCAGGCGATCGCCAAGCTGAAGCGGTATACAAATCAAGAGCAGCTGGAGCAAATCAATCGCCATGAGCTGGGCTTCGATGTGATCCATCCTGCGGCGAGCCCTTCCCTGAAAGCCATGCTGCAAGAGCTGGAAACGGCGGTTGCACACGGGCGCACCGTTCAGATGGACTATCAAAAAGGCAGTGAAGCGTCTGCCCAGACACGCACCCTTGATCCGTACGGCATTGTCTATTGGAAGGGCAACTGGTATGTCGTTGGCCATTGCCATATGCGCGGGGAAACGAGAAGCTTTCGCGTAGACCGTATCCAGCGGCTTCAGCCGACAACAGCAACCTTTCAGCGACCGGATGGATTTTCTGCACGGCAGTTTTTTCTTGCGGGGCTTTTGCCGGACCCGACTAATCCGGAGCCGCTCCTGTCTGTCCGGATTGAAGGTCACGCGCAGTCACTGAATGATTTATGCGGGCATTGGCTGCTTGCCCATACGCTGGTCGAGCGAACATCCAATCTGGCC
The DNA here is from genome assembly GCA_050262535.1 of Clostridia bacterium. Classification (GTDB taxonomy): domain Bacteria; phylum Bacillota; class Bacilli; order Brevibacillales; family Brevibacillaceae; genus Brevibacillus_D. The sequence goes on along the minus strand of JBLNEJ010000008.1, from coordinate 1,822 downwards.
CACTTTCGGCTTCATGAACAAGGGATTCGAACCTTTCTCCCCTATTTTCTTCTTCCTTATGGAACATCCATACGAATTGTGGAGCCAGCCATTCTCAAGGAACGAATGGTAGAGGTGACGAACGGTTTGTTGCAACATTACCAGGCGTAGGCAACTTCACTGACCATGGCTGTCAGGGGATGTGGTGTATGCTGGGTGCATCCATATAAAAAAGAGGAGTGATCTCGCATGAAGCAACAAACGATTCAATTGCTGGAATACAACGTATGGGCGAACCGGACGATTTTCAAGCATCTGAAAGAGCTGCCGGAGGGAGTGGATCGGCAGGAGGTGCAAAGCGTGTTTGCGACGTTTGCGGACGCATTGTTCCATCTGTATCTGGTCGATAACATTTGGTTGAGCGCCATGTCGGGAGCGACCTTTGATGAAACGATGGCACGAATCAACCGGGTGAATGAGGAGGCGAAGGGGAAGAGCGTGCAGGAGATGGAGGGATTGTTCGAGGGTATTGCGGACAAATACCTCAGCTTCTTCCACAGCCTGCCTGACGTGGATGCCGTCAAGGAGTATCCGCATCCCCAATATGGCATTTTACGGGCCAGCTATGCCGAGCTGGCGCAGCATATCGTCAATCATGGAACCTACCATCGCGGGAATGTGACCGCGATGCTGAGGCAGATGGGCCATGCCGGAGTGGCTACCGATTATCCGTTTTTCCTGTATACGCTAAACCGGTAGTTCTGATGATCCTCTGAGGGATTGACGGCATCAGCTAATGCAACAATAATGATAAAAAGGACGTGCTGTCGGCGTGATGCTGGCAGCATTTTTTCCATGTTCAACAACTGCTGATTACCCGTAAAGGTGCTGATTCCTGTGAGCTCGTCAACCTATTCCATCAGTGAAATCGCCAAGATGCTGCATATTACCCGCCGTACCCTGCGATTCTATGATCAGATCGGTCTGCTTACGCCTTCTTCGTTCTCCCCGGGCGGACATCGCTATTATACGGAGGAAGAGATCGAGAAGCTGTACAAGATTCGGTTGCTCAAGTCGCTGGGATTGAATCTCAAGCAGATTCGCCTCATGTTTGAGGAGACCGATCTGAAATGGGAAGACCTGCTCGACCAACAGCTGGATGATATCGAAGCCCAACTGAAAAAATACAGGATGATGCAGGAAATCATTCTGATCGTGCAACGGTCGATCAAGCTGGAAGGCAAAATGGATTGGAACAACCTGTTTCGTTATTTGAAGCTGCTGTACGAGGATAACCACGATTCCAAGCAGCATCTTCTCAAGACGCTGTTTACCGATGAGGAGCTGGACTTCCTGGAGCGGATGCTTCCCCGGATGAAATCGGATGACCCCGTCGCCCGCGAGATGATCGATGTGTTTGCTCAAATTCGCGAATGCTATGAAAACGAAGATTGCACCTCGGAAAAGGTACAAAAACTGGCGGCCCGTATCGAGAAAGCGTCGAACAAGATTTTTGAAGGGCGCGATGAGCTACAGGAAAAAGTATGGCGGATTCAAAAGGAAGCGCCCGAGCTGCTGATGCAATATCCTGTCGACCCGCAGCTGATGCAGTATATCGAAGATGCCCTGATTTATTATCGCCAAAGTCAAAAATGAAGCGTCGAATCGATGGATTTTCACATGCACACACCCCGAGAGGCATGATCCCGGAGATGTGTGCTTTCTTTACAAATACTTAACAATATGAAAATATTACGAAATGCTCATTGCTTTTGCCAAAATATATGTAATGTTGTAAGATTGTAGTATAAACGTTTAATTATGAAGTCTTCTGAAGGAGGCA
>JBLNEJ010000007.1:0-5258 GCA_050262535.1 Clostridia bacterium | reverse complement strand
TAGTTGAAATTTCACAGAAATGAAAGGGTGAAAAATCGAAAGGGTATGATGCTTAACATTCCCAAATAGCCTTCCCGTTCATGCATCGACGTTTTCCTTGCGCTCCAGAAGTTCAGGGCGTTACACACGTGAAAAAAGCGCTTTGGGTTCAAGTCCCAAAGCGCTTTCGTTTCGTACGGTTATTTCACTGTTGCTTTTTCAATATCGAGTACACCTTGATAAATCAGGTTGAACAGATCCTCAATTTCTGACTCCTCAATGCACGAGAAGGCGACACGCAAATCTGTATCACCCAGCGCGATGGTACCTACACCGTATTGCTCGAGCAGGTGGGTACGGAGCGCTTCAGCATGGACTGTTTTCAGCTTCAGGCACATGAAGTACCCGGAGTTGAACGGATAGTAGTCCCACACAGCATCAAAGTTTCCACTGTCCAGTACAGCTTTGGTACGGTTGGCGCGTGCTTTCATGATGTTGAATTTTTCTTCCTTCTGCGCCAGGAAATCAGGAGAATTCAGCGCATGCAGAACAAAAGTTTGCGATGGATGCGGTCCGCTGGAAATGGTTCCCCGGATGATCCCCATTGTTTTTTGTTCCAGCGCGCTGAGGAGTGCGTCACTTTTGCCCGAATAGGTGATGAAGCCGACACGGAAGCCCCACACATATTCTTCCTTGGTCGCACCGTCAACCTTTACAGGCAGGATGCGAGGATGCAGGTCGCTCAATGCGCCAAACAGGGATTCCGTCAACGAGTTTTCGAAGAACAGACCAAAATAGGCGTCGTCGGTTACCGCTACAACGTTGATGCCGGCTTCTGCACCTGCCAAAATGGCAGACACAATTTGTTTGCCCTCTTCCGCATTCGGGGTATAGCCAGTCGGGTTGTTCGGGAAGTTGAGGACGACGATTGCTTTGCCGCTCTCTTTTTGCGCCAGAATGGCATCGCGCAGGCCAACTGCATTAAATGTGCCTTGCTCATTATACAGTGGGTAATTGACGATTTGCGCACCACGGCGGATGCCGAATGTCAATTCGTAGTTTTCCCAGTTTTTATCCGGAATGATGACGCTGTCGCCAGGTCCGGCAAACAGATCTGCCACGATACTCAAACCATGTGTGAGCGCGTTGGTGACAAGCGGATTGCCGAATTTTTTGCCTTCAAGGGAAGGGTTTTCTTCCAGCATCTTCTTGCGCCATGCGGCACGCAGCTCTGGTTTTCCCGCTGGCGGTGCATATTCATAAATATCCTTCGGGGCATATGCGGACAATGTATCCTGAATGGCCTTCAGATGCATTGGCTCACCGTTTTCCAGAGCAATCCCGATGGTTGCGTTATATTTCTTTGCTTTTGCTTTCGCTTCAGCCGATTGGCTCAAGATGCCTTCTTTCGGAAAATAAATTTGCTTCCCGAGATCGGACAGCATGTCATACACGTGATGGTTTTCCTGTTGAAGTGTCTCGTTCAGTTTCTGTGCTAATGGCTCCATAATGACCTTCCTTCCAATCGTTTCAATTCATTTCAATCCGCGAAAGCGGCATTACCCCTATTATAGCCGTTTCACAAGGGAGGGGCGAGTTAAATTGCGAATAATTCTTATCAAAATTATCAGATTGTACGTATGTCCTGCAACCATTTCTTCAAACGTTTCGTGAATAGAACATGAATGGTGCCAAATACTAAGGTAAGCATATGCATTCGAATTCGATTGAGGAGTGGAGACATGGATCGAAAAGAGGACATAAATGTTGAAATGCAACAGGTGGGAGCCTATCCGACCAAGCACAAAATGCACCAGCGCAATGTTCCCTTGCTGGAGGATAAGGAAGAGGATCAAGGAACCCAACGAATCGAACAAAAGTAAACGCAAAGAGCCCGCTGCCAGAAGAGCAAACCGTGAACGAGTATCGGTTCAAGACGGTTTATCTGCTGAAAGCGGGCTTCTTTTTTTGTCATATTTTTGTTAAAATGCTTGCCCATACATCGGGCGTCTCTTGTCCGATATACCAGCCAGCCATTCCGCCGATGGAATGTGTTTTCGTCAAACGGACACGGTAGGAGATGGAGTCGCGATCTTCAATCCAAATCTGGTTTTTTACACCTTTTTCCGTAAATTCAACATACGATTGGACCGCTTCTGTGTCCCATTTTTTCTGCAAATGTTTGGTCACGATCAGTTTTTGAACTTCGGCCATCGTTAGCTCTGTGCTTGAAACCTTTTTGGTCAGCGGATTGGATGTCCACTTCCGGTTAAAGAACGGAATGCCAAGGATGATTTTCTGGGCAGGGACGTCGTTTTCCAACAACTGCAGCCCTTCCTTTACCCACGGATACGTACCGAGCGAGCCGGGGGTATCGCTGGTTGCCCAATGCTGTTCATAGCCCATCAGCAGGACATAATCAGCGGCTTTGCCGAGTTCACGCCGATCCAGCGAGCCTGACCAGAACGGATCAGGATTTTCCCGCGTGACATCTACGGAAAGCGTCATGCCTTTCGGCGCCAGGGAAGCTTTCAGCTGCTTGATCAGCTCGACATAATCCTGCTTGTTTTTTATGTTGATGTTCTCAAAATCTACGTTGAGTCCATCAACCTTGCCTTGGACAAGCAGGGTGGTAATCCGTTTGACGAGTGCCGCACGTTTTTCCTTGCTGTTGATGAGCTGATCTGTCATGACCGGATCGAACCGGTTGCCAAGCAAGACCCACACCTTGATCCCGGCGGAGTGAGCCCAGTTCACGTAGCGAGCATCAATCGAACCGGAAACCAGCGTGGTCTTGTTCAGCTCGAGCCAGCGCGGTGAAACAACATTGACGCCCTTGGCCGCCTTCGCTTGCCTGATGTAGTCATCTGTCGTACCGAACGCTTGCCACCCGAGAACGATTTTCCGCTGCTGTGCAATCGAAACCGACGATTTAGAGACCCACAGGACCTCACCGGAAAGGTATTGGATCTGATAAAAGTTGCCGCTTGAAGAAATGACCGGATACGCTTCGCCGGCACCAAGCAATGTAAGTATGGGTGAAACATAGCTTGCTTCCGCGTAACCATATGCTCCATATTCCCCAACCTTGGCGACCTGCAAGGATGGTGCGCTGGCAGCGGCGACCGGGGCTGCCGGAATTGGAGAAAGCAAGAGGGCAAGGAGAAGCGGGAGCCAAAGATACGGTTTATTCAGGATGGATTCCCTCCCGTTCATAATAGTGAACGGGATAAATTTTACTGGGTTTACTATAAGGAGGGAAGGTCTGAAATACTGGAAAAAAATTTACTCTTTTCCATGTTGTCCGGTGTTTTTCCAGGCAGTCAGTCCGCCTTCCAGCGAGACTGCTTTCAATCCTGATTCGTTGAGCAAGGTTGCAGCCTTATTCGCCTTGTTGCCTGACGTACAAAGCGTAATGAGCATAGCGTTGTGCGGCAGGGTGTCGAGCGCTGCGAGAGCTTCTTCGTTTTGATCACGCATTTGTACATAAGGAATATTCCGTGTGGCTGTACCGTTCCATTGCAGGCTGCCCTGCAGGAATTTCTCCTCATCGCGCACATCCAGGAGAACGAGGTTTTCCCCGCTTTCCAATCGTTTCTTCAATTCTTCTACTGTGATCGAGTTGTTGTTCATTTTCTTTTCCTCCGTCAACGAATGGTATGGTATGTCAGATGAATCAATGGCAGAACGATATCATACGAAGCGACGCAGGACAACCATTTATTTATACTCTTTGCATCACGAGGAATATTGTTTTAAAATGATAGTAAATGATAATCGTTATCAACTAAATGGTGGTGAAAGCTGAGTTGACGTTGGCAAACCGGGAACATTGGGAGAAATACTTTTCGATATCCGTAAAAGATCAGGTTCCTCTTCTCTTTTCTTCGCGAGCAGCCGAACTGCTGGATGCGGATCGAATGAAAATTTTGATCGACATGTACACGCCGATGATAAAGGCCTCGAATCCGATGGCAGCCGGTGCTTATCTTTGTGGATGGATCAGCGGGATTGCACTTGGGCTGCAATATGCAATTTCCGTATGCAACAAATCGGTTGAAGTATCGATCGATCATATCGAGGTGCAGCTGTATGAAAAGAACAACAACTACTGGTTTGCCTTCAAAGTAAACAGGTGGCATGAGCAGGAAGCTCCAGAAGTGGAGGACGAGCGGATCGTTTGGCGCAATCAACTTCTGACCGATTTTTATCAGCACACAATACGTCCACTTTTTGAATCGATTGCCCATTCGTCTGGTCTCGAGGTGGGTCAACTGTGGGGACAGCTGCCAACCCGTTTTTACTATGGAATGGCTCAATGGAAGGCAACGGAAAACGAGGCGCTCATAAACAAACGCATTGACGATGATTACGGTTTCTTGGTCAACCAGATGGATTGGACACTTCTCGGTCGTAAGAAAAGTCCGTTTGATGTGAAGATTCGCATGGTTGAATCATTACTTGATCCTCTTCAGCAAGTGCAGATTAAAAACGTGTGTTGCCTATACTACATGACGGAGGGGGGAGAATGTTGCTATACATGCCCTCGAATGAAGGAGTCCGATCGTGTGGCGCGGCGGATGAAAAGGCGGACTGAGGCAGAAGCGAATCATAAACAATAGGCTGAACTTTTGAGCGAACCCTCCTCGGCTGATGAACGGATTTATGTCCCTGTAACCAATCTGTTACGATTCTTATTGAGGTTTATCGTAGAGTAAGTTCATCAACGAATAACGGAGGTTACTTCATGATTTCCAGCTTCTTTCAAACCGCTTCACTCGTGTTCCTGACAAGCATTTTATTGATTACCGGAAATGGATCCATGCAGCAGACACAACCCAGGAATGTGGCTACCCCTATGGACGATGTAAAGCAAGAAAAGGATCCGATACTGGAGGAGGCATTCGCAAACGTATTCGGGTTGAAGCGTGGCGTAGATCAGGTGAAGTACGTTTTCGCCCGAATCGATCTGAATGGAGACCACAAACCGGAAACATTCGTTTACTTGATGGGGCCAAGTGTTTGTGGGAGCGGTGGTTGCAATGCAGCACTGTTTTCAAGAGAAGGCAATACATATTCTATGATTTCCACATTCACACTCGTCTCGTTACCGGTTTGGGTGAGTAAGGAACAAACGAATGGTTGGAACGATCTGATTGTCACTGTAACGGGAGGAGGTCTCCCGAAGACCGTTGAGAAAGTACTTCGTTTTGATGGCCACTCCTATCCGTTAAACCCGTCCGTTCAACCGGAAGCGAAGCGACAAAAGTCAGATGAAT
>JBLNEJ010000006.1:0-15537 GCA_050262535.1 Clostridia bacterium | reverse complement strand
ATTTTACTGTGTTTTCACGACAAGGAGGAAAAAAAGATGATTATCGTTGCAACACAATCCATGAGTAAAAGCTACGGGGCGAATCCCGTTTTGGAAAATATTACGATTGAAATCAAAGCCGGAGAACGCGTCGGCATTGTCGGTCCGAATGGAGCAGGGAAATCGACGTTGTGCAAAATTCTGTGTGGCCTGGAGTCGGCAGACAGCGGCGAGCTGTTCAAGGCCAAGGGCAGCCGTTGGGTGTATTTACCGCAATCACCGGACTATCCGGCAGACTGGACGGGACAGGACGTGATCATGAGCGCGTTTGCCGAAGTAGTGGCGATCGGCGAGAAGCTGCGTGAGCTGGAGCTTCAGATGGGGGAGGCAGCCGAGCAGCCGGAGAAGCTGGAACAGCTGCTTGCCCGCTACCAGCAGCTGCAGGAGCAGTTTGAGCAGCGGGACGGCTATCAGCTGGAAGCAACCATCGCGCAGGTAACGCAAGGGTTGGGCATTCAGGTGGAGATGCTTTCTACATTGTTTGCCAGCCTGAGCGGTGGAGAGCAGACCAAAATCGGTCTGGCGAAGCTGCTTTGTGAACAGAGCGACGTGCTGCTGCTCGATGAGCCGACCAACCATCTCGATGTGGAAGCGATGGAATGGCTGGAAGGCTTTTTGAATGAGTACAAAGGGACGGTGCTGGCCATCTCCCATGACCGCTATTTCCTTGATCGGACCGTGAAGGCCATCATCGAGGTCGATGGCGGCGAAGCGACACAATATCAGGGAAACTATTCCGCTTATGTAACAGAGCGTGAGGAACGATTGCTCCGCCAGTTCAATGAATACCAGGAGCAGCAAAGCAAGATCAAAAAGATGGAAGAAGCGATCAAGCGGCTGAGGGAATGGGGAAAACGGGGCAACAACGAGAAGTTTTTCCGGAAGGCGAACAGCATGGAGAAGGCAATGGCCCGCATCGAACGGATTGATCGTCCGAAGCTGGTCGCCGATCGGATGGCGCTGTCGTTTTCCCAGTCGGACCGCAGCGGCACCGATGTAATGGTTGCCGATCGGGTATGCAAAGCATACGCCGACAAAACGCTGTTCCGCGATGCCAGCCTGCTGCTGCGCTTCGGCGAGCGAAAAGCGCTGCTTGGTCCAAACGGTTCGGGCAAATCGACGCTCATCAAAATGCTGCTCGGCGATTGTGCTCCCGATGACGGAAGTGTCCGCCTTGGGCCAAGTGTAAAGGTCGGCTATCTTTCGCAAAAGGCGATCGAAGGCGATCCGAAGCGACGTGTCATCGATGCATTCCGGGAAGTGGTGACCATCCCCGAAGGAGAGGCCCGTCACCGTCTGGCCAAATTTCTGTTCTATGGCGAGCAGGTGTACAAAAAGGTCGGACAGCTGAGCGGCGGTGAACGGATGCGGCTGCGCCTGGCCCAGCTGATGCACCAGCCGATCAATCTGCTGGTGCTCGATGAGCCGACTAACCACCTCGATATTGAAGCAAGGGAGACGCTGGAGGAAGCAATCGCTGAGTTCCAGGGAACTTTGCTGATCGTCTCGCACGACCGCTATTTCCTGCAAAAGGCTGCTGACGGCGTGTTCTGGATCGAGCATGAGCAGATCACCCGCTATGAAGGGCGTTATGACGAAGTACGGGAGCAGCGGAAGCGAAAAGCGGAGGTCGCTGTCCTTCCCCTGGCTGCAAATCCCAAGCCGAAGCAAAGCGAGGCCGCTCCCACCCTGATTGCCGAGCCTGCTGCCACCGACGCGAAAGCGAAGCGCGTCAACCCGTATCAGCTGCAAAAGCTGGAGCAGGAGATCGAACAGCTGGAGAATGAGCGCAGCAAGTGGCAGACGCTCCTTGGCGAGACCACGGCCAACTATGAAGAGCTGGCACGTTGCCAGCAACAGCTCGATGTAACCGAAGCAGAACTGGAAGCATTGTATGCGCGCTGGTACGAGTTGCAGCCGGAAGCATAGAAGCAAAAAATCCCCGCGCCGCCCTAAGCGGATTGCGGGGATTTTTCGTTTTCAGGTTCAGGATGAGGCTCTGGCAGATAAGGGCTGCGTACGCGATACAGGAGCAGCAGCAAAATCATCAGCACGCCGCCGAGCAAATAAGGCGCGTTCGGTTGCCAGGCGTAAACGGCACCGCCGGTGAGCGGCCCGAGAATACGGCCGAGGCTGTCCATCGAGCTGATCGTCCCGGTTGTGACACCTTGCCCTTGCGTTGTCCGCTGTGTCACCATCGCGGTTCCGGTGGCGCGAATCATCCCGCCGCCAGCGCCGAATAGCGAAAGAATGATGGCGAAGGTCCAGAAGCCGCTGCCCAGCGGAATCGTGAGGAAGCCGATCGCGTAAAGGACGAGCCCCGCAACGAGCACTTTGGACTCGCCAAGCTTTTTGACCATTTTGCCAAGCATGCCCCCCTGGATAAAGGCCCCGACGAAGCCCATGACCAGAAACATGTAGCCGAGCTCAAGCGAACTCATCCCGTACAGATCGGCGATGTAGAGCGCAAACGTTGTTTCAAGACCTGCCATGGCAAAGGAAGCGATAAACAGGATGAAATAGAGCAGGGACAACGAACCGAACAAAGCACCAAGCGGATTGCCCCGTTTTTCACGGCTGATGGCACCTGTTCGCTTTTCCTTCGGCAAGCTTTCAGGGAGCGCCACAAGCACGAGAAGGAACGTTAACAGTGCAACCGCCCCTGAAGCAAAAAACGGTACGGAATAGCCGTAATTGCCCAAAACACCGCCGATTGCCGGACCAAATACGAAGCTCAGCCCGACCCCTGCGCCGATCATGCCCATTCCTTTTGCTCGTTCCTTGGAAGGGAAAAGGTCTGCCACCATTGCAGTCACCGTCGGCATTCCGGCTGCCGAAACGATCCCGCCAATGATCCGGTACACGAGCATTTCCGTATAGCTGGTTGCCATGCCAAACAGAATAAAGGTGATGGAAAAGCCGAACAAACCAAAGGCGATCAACGGCTTGCGGCCAATTTTGTCGGAGAGGCTGCCCCATAGTGGAGAGAACAGAAACTGCATGATATTGTAGCTCGCGAACAGCGTGCCAAGCATGAAGGAGTTGACGCCCAGATTTTTGGCAAAATAGGGCAGGATCGGAATGATGATACCAAAGCCGAGCATCATCAAAAACGCGATGAAAAACAAGAGGAAAAGCTGATTCTTACCCACTGCGTAAAACCTCTTTCTATGCAAATTTTCCCGTTGTGATGTCTGTTTTCACCTTACGTGAAGCCTTATCGGAAGTCAAGTTTATTCACTGCGCTTGATATGCGTTCTGTGCTATAATGAAGTGTCGAAAACGGATAAGGGAGTATGCAAAATGATTTATTATTTGACCTGGCAGGAAGATGATTGGCTGGACGAAATAATCGACCGCTTTCCAGGTGTGAATGCGATGGTGCCGAACACCAAAACGCTGCAAATGATTCTTGAGGCCAGGACAAGCAACGAGATCAACCGCTCTGTCATCGTCGTGAACGTCGCCTTTGAGCCGGAGCAAATCGAATCGTTTCTATTGAAATTGTCGGCTGATTCCGTGTTGGGGAAAGAACCGCTATTTCTCGTCGGCGCAAGCCCTGCTGAATCAGCGGCTTGGCAGGCAAAATATCCGCAAGCAGACGTAATCGCAATCGATTGTCATCCATTTGAATTCGATTATGATTCCGTTTTGGACCGGATGGAACAAAAGCTGGGGGGAGCCTAAGTGGAACGGCAGCAGCCTTTTAACCTGGATGAATTCCTCAGACGGTTCTCCTTGTTTTTTTACACAGGTGATCCTGAGGGAGATCTGCTTCTGATTGAAGATGAACTGAAGGAAATGCGCCAGCTTGGTCTGATTGACAAGGAAGAATACATTGAAGTGCTTGCTGCGCTCAAGGCAAGGCGAAAGACGAAATGACGAGCCATCAAAGGCTGTGTTATAATCACACTGCGAATAAACCGTGTAGGGAAGGAAGCGATCAGAATGACTCAACAAGCGATTGACCAACTCGCGATCAACACGCTGAGAACGCTGTCGATTGATGCGATAGAAAAAGCAAACTCCGGCCATCCGGGAATGCCGATGGGTGCCGCTCCGATGGCCCATGTGCTATGGAGTCGCTACATGAAAGTGAATACAAGCAATCCGAGCTGGATTGATCGCGACCGCTTTGTGCTGTCGGCAGGACACGGCTCGATGCTGCTGTATTCCATGCTGCACCTGATGAACTATGATGTAACCATCGAAGACTTGAAAAATTTCCGTCAGTGGGGCAGCCGCACGCCGGGTCACCCGGAATTCGGGCATACCGCTGGTGTCGATGCGACAACCGGTCCGCTTGGACAAGGGATTGCCATGGCAGTCGGTATGGCGATGGCGGAACGCCACCTGAGTGCTACATACAACCGTGAAAGCTTTGACCTGGTCAACCACTATACGTATGTCATCTGTGGTGACGGCGACCTGATGGAAGGCGTGTCGGGTGAAGCCTCCTCGCTTGCCGGCCACCTGAAGCTGGGCAAAATGATCGTGCTGTATGATTCCAACGATATCTGCCTCGATGGCAAGCTGAGCGTTTCTTTCTCGGAAAATGTGGCAATGCGTTATCAAGCGTATGGCTGGCAATACATTCGCGTAGAAGATGGCAACGATTTGGCGGCGATTGATGCAGCGATTGCAGAAGCCCGCGCTGACCTTGATCGTCCGACCTTGATCGAGGTAAAAACCACAATCGGTTACGGCAGCCCGAACAAAGGCGGCTCCTCAGCATCCCACGGTGCTCCGCTCGGCAAAGATGAAGTGAAGCTGACCAAAGAGCATTATGTGTGGGGTCATGACGATTTTCATGTGCCGGCAGAGGTTGCTTCGTTCTATCAACAGCGTGCCGAAGCAGGTAAGCAGCGTGAGGAAGAATGGCATGCGCTGTTCAGTCGTTACAGCGAAGCACACCCTGAGCTGGCAGCACAATTCAAGCAGGCTTCCACAGGCGAATTGCCTGCAGGCTGGAACGCCGACCTGCCAACATATGAAATTGGCAGCAAGCTGGCGACACGCGCTGCCTCCGGTAACGCAATCAACGCACTGGCCAAAAACGTGCCGTTCTTCATGGGCGGTTCCGCTGACCTGGCACATTCCAACAACACCCTGATCAAAGGTGCTGGCGATTACCTGCCCGGCAGCTACGAAGGACGCAATTTCTGGTTCGGTGTCCGTGAATTTGCAATGGGCGCAGCGCTGAACGGGATGGCGCTGCATGGTGGCATGAAGGTGTATGGCGGTACGTTCTTCGTCTTCTCCGACTACGTGCGTCCGGCAATCCGTCTGTCCGCCTTGATGAAGCTGCCGGTGACGTATGTGTTTACACACGATTCCATCGCGGTCGGTGAAGATGGCCCAACGCATGAGCCGATTGAGCAGCTCGCTGCCCTGCGTGCCATGCCAGGTGTAACGGTCATTCGTCCGGCAGACGGCTATGAGACAAATGCGGCCTGGAGCTATGCGATTTCGAGCAAGAATGAGCCGGTTGTGCTCGTGCTCTCCCGCCAAAACCTGCCAGCATTGGCCGAAACCGCTGCCCTCGCTGCCGACAGCCTGACCAAAGGCGCTTACGTGTTGGCAGACGCTGAAAACGGTGAACCGCAAGTCATCCTGCTGGCAACCGGCTCCGAAGTATCGCTTGTTATGCAAGCGCGTGCCGAATTGGCAAGCCAGGGCATTCAAGCGCGCGTCGTCAGCATGCCAAGCTGGGAGCTGTTCGAACGCCAAACGCCGGAATACAAAGCATCCGTCATTCCGCCGCACATCAAGGCGCGCGTCGGTGTCGAGATGGCTGCCCCGCTCGGTTGGGAGCGTTATGTAGGCGACGGCGGTACCGTGATTGCGATCAACCAGTTCGGTGCATCCGCGCCTGGTGAGCGTATCATGAAAGAGTACGGCTTTACTGTAGAAAACGTCGTGCAAGCAGCCCAAAACCTGCTGAAAAAATAAGGATCATCAACCTTTACAGCCTGTCCGCTTCCTATGCGGCGGGCTGTTTTGTTTTTGAGAACGGCAAAGGAAATTTTCATGGTCAATCGATCAAAATTTTTTTATAATGGGATTGGTAAAAAAACGATTTGCGGGAGTGAAGAAAATGAACATCATTTTCCACGGTCAAAGCTGCGTTGAGATTCGCTTGCAGGAACATACGCTCATCATTGATCCGTTTCTCCGGAACAATCCGCTGGCCATTGCCAAGCCAGAGGACATCACGGCAGATTACATTTTTATCACGCACGGACATGCCGACCATATCGGCGATTCGCTTGAGCTTGCCGAGCGTAACAGCGCGACGATTATCGCCCCGAACGACCTCGCCCGCTACTTATCCTTTCAAGGTGCGAAAACACATGCAATGGGGATCGGGGGAGAGTACACGTTTCCGTTTGGTACGGTTAAGCTGACGCTTGCTCTACATGATTCTTCATTTAATCCCCCGGGAACGAAGGAGAATGTGTATACCGGCATGGCTAGCGGTTACCTGATCATGGCGGAAGGAAAAACGATTTATCATGCTGGCGATACCGGCCTTTTCGGTGACATGCAATTGATTGGAAAATTGCAAGACATTGACCTCGCCTTCCTGCCGATCGGCGATAACTACACGATGGGGCCGCGCGATGCTGTCATCGCTGCTCAATTTTTGCAAGCGAAGACCGTTGTTCCGATGCACTATAACACGTTTCCGATCATCAGACAGGACCCGCAGGCCTTTGTGGAAAGGCTGGCCTCCGAAGGGATTGCCGGAATTGCCATGGAGCCAGGTCAAAGCATCGAACTGTAAAAAGGTACGGCTTTTTAACTAATAAATACTGGTTTATGAGTAAAGGTCCAGCTGATTAGCTAGGCCTTTTTGACTGTTTTAAAAATACAGTTGAATCTGAAAATTCGTTCACTTAGAATTAATAATCACGGGATTATTACGTTTATAAACATAACGGAGTGATGCGAATGAAAATGAAAAGCTTGACAACAAAGCTATTGATTCCAGTTGCCTTGACGATGATTCTGATTGGAATCGTAAACCTGTTGATCGTCTATCAAAACATGGAGAAAACTGTCGAAAAAACGATTGGCAGCTATGCGATTCGCCTCGCCGACCATTTTTCCGGCTCCCTCAAGCCAGAAGAATATGAAGCGTTTTTGGCCGACAAGCAGGAAAGCGAGCTGTATTGGAAGCTGCGGGAGGAATTGAATACATACCGGGAAGTTTCGAAAGCGCTTTACGTCTATACGCTTGAAGTGTCTTCCGACAAGCAGAAGGTGCTGAACCTGATCGATGGTCAGCCACGCAATGTCGATACCGCGGCCAAAATCGGCCAAGAGTCGGTTATGCCGATTGGCGACATTCTTACAGTGCTTAACGGTCAGCAGGTCGTGACCGATATCGTCAATGATCCTGGCTACGGTCAATATTTATCTGCTCTCACCCCGATCAAAAACAAGGAAGGCAAGGTGATCGGGCTGATCGGTGTAGACATGGCTGCCAATGACATCAGCTCGATCAGCCAGGTGGTCGCTCTGGGCAATCTTCCGCTGATGCTTGCAACCGGTCTCATCGTAACCGGTTTGGCCATGCTGTTCATGTATGTCGTCATTCGCAGACGGATCAAGCCTCTTCAAAATCTGCAGGTGCTAACGGAGCGGATCGCACACGGCGATTTGAGTCAGGCGGCAGAGCTGCAGGCGGGAAAAGCGGATGACAGTGACGAGATCGGACGACTGCATCGTTCGTATCGCCAGATGGTCATCGATTTGCATGAGATTCTCAGCCAGGTGAAGGATTCCTCGACACAGGTAGCTGCTTCGGCGGAGGAATTGGCGGCGAGCGCCGAACAAAGCACGCAGTCAACGAATCAGATTGTACAAACGACGAGACAGGTAGCCGAAGCCTCTGAAACCCAACGGAACAGCTTGAATGGAGCGCTGGAGCGATTCATGCAGATGGCCGATGCGATTGAAGTCGTTGTGGCAAACAGCAAAGAAACGCTTCAACTGGCGGATCAGGCGTCACATGCTTCCGACGATGGCATCAAACGAGTGGAAACGGTTGTCAAGCAAATGAACGAAATCAATCACACTGTGCAAGAAACCGGACATATTGTGGAAAAGCTCAGCGAACGCTCCCAGGAAATCGGCAACATTGTCAACATGATCACCGCGATTGCGGGACAAACCAATTTGCTTGCGCTAAACGCTGCGATCGAAGCCGCTCGTGCGGGAGAGCAGGGGCGCGGATTTGCCGTCGTAGCCGACGAGGTGCGCAAGCTGGCGGAACAGTCTGGTGTTTTTGCCAATCAGATCACCCATCTGATCGAATCCATTCAGACCGAAACCGAGCATGCGGTAACCGCGATGCAAAGCGGAACGCAGAAGGTGACGAACGGTTTGGTAGCGACCCGCCAGGTAAGCGATTCGTTCCGGACGATTCAGCAATCCGTCGCAGATGTAGCCGAAAAGGCGAAGGAAGCGTCCGTGTCAATCCGCGACATTTCGGAAAGCAGCAAGCATGTGGCACAAGTTGCCGAGTCGGTCGGTGAAATGTTTGCCCAAAGCGCGGTTTCCAGCCAGCATAATGTCGATGCTGCCCAAGACCAGCTGTTGTCCATGAATGACATCTCGATGTCGTCTGAGTCTTTGGCCAAAATAGCCGAAGAGATGCAAAATATTTTGACCAAGTTCAAATTGTAGCGAGGCGGGGCTCCCTTTCGTTCAGTATTGTCGAACGACAGCGGAGCCCTGATGCTGTGTCAGGCGATGAAAAGAGAACAAACTTACATTTTGCATCTTTTCGTCATGATTCATACTGCTATCTTTCATCATAGTACGCTATAATCATGGTATAAAATAGATTCTCGTGAGGAGAGTGCAGGGGGAGCGTTACATTAATGATTGTTGTGGATGAACGTTGGAAGAAGATGATCGATTATTATGGTTTACAAGAGAAAGACCTTGCCTTGCTCCATCGTCATCAATCATTTTTTTCTCAAAATGCCGATGAAGTGGTAGAGGCTTTTTACAAGGAACTGCTCCAATATGGGGAATTGGCAGAAATCATTAAGAATAACAGCACGGTGGAACGTCTGAAAAAGACCCAAATCTGGTATTTCCAAACGCTGGCGAACGATCGCATCGACATGGAGTATGTGGCTGGACGCCAAAAGGTAGGCGCCGTTCACGCCCGTGTCGGCTTGTCGGCTACGTGGTTTCTGGGAGGGTATACGATTTACTTGCGGCTGATTGCCGAGAAGGCAAGCTCCTTACCGGTATCGGACCAATTCGAGTTGTATCAGTCAGCCTGTAAGCGCTTGTACTTCGACTCGGCGATCATACTTGAGCAGTACATTGGCGATACCCAACGCGAAAATATCAACTACCGCCATAACATGGAAATGGTAGCAGAAGAGCTCAGCGAATCGACCCGCGAGGTTACAGGCATTGCTCACGAATATGCCCGTTCAGCAACTACGCTGGCGCAATCGCATGAAGAGATTGCCGAGTCCATGAACATCCTGAAGCTGCAAAGCAAGGAAATCGAGAAGCTCAGCGATTTCGTGGCAGAGGTGTCGTCCCAGACGAACCTGCTCGGCCTGAATGCCGCGATTGAAGCGGCGCGTGCAGGCGAGCACGGCCGTGGCTTCACCATCGTTGCCAACGAAGTGCGTAAGCTGGCCGACCGCGCCAAAGGGTCATCACAGGAAATCCAGCAATCCCTCGCGCAAATCCTCGTACAAATTAATAAAATTGAACATCAGATTGAAATGACAGTCGCTTCTACCGAACAGCAAGCCGCAGCCTCCGAGCAATTGGCCGCACTTGTGCAAGGCTTGAATGAGATTTCCAGTCGGTTGAATGTGTAGGGGCTACGAGTAGGACGTCAGGACCGGGAGCAGGGGCTTCCGGTTTTTTTGTTGTTTCGTCACATGTTTTGTCGAATATGAGACTTTGGTAATATTGTGAACCAACAATCCTTCGGCCAAGGCAATTCGCACAACCACTGTGCGGACGAACTCGCTGGGGATGGTAACGGATAAAACCGTTACAAGTCAGGATGAAAGCCGTCATTGGAGCTACTTGTACGATCTTCGCGGGAAATTGATTAAGCTCAACGACCCAGAGCAAAATATGTACTCGTACACGTATGACTCCTTGGGCAATCTGGTGGATGTTTATCAAAATGGTAGCCACACCACACATAACGTGTATAACGGGCTCTCATGGAACCTCGAAGAAGTGAATGTGGCAGACAATACCCGCCAGCAGTATAAGTACCACAGAAATGGTGATGTTGCCGTCTTTACGGACAAGGCGAGTCAAAAACACGATTATACGTACAACGAATTTGACCAGCTGACAATTACGGTAATCTATAGTCGAAAAGGTGAAGTACTTTACGAGGATAACCGTGACTATAATAAAGTGACACTTTTGCTGGAGCGGGAATCGAATAGTAGTGGAAATAGCATTGAATATGGATATGATCATTTCCGTCGCATGAATTCACAGGAGGTTGCCGGCAAAACCTATGCGATTCAGTACCAGGCTGGGAACGAAATCAATCCGTACAACATCAATGATCTGGATGACTTGATGGATGGACTCACTTATTCGAATGGGGACAAAGTGTCGTACACGTATGACGACCTTGGGCGAATTAAAAGCGTCGTAAAAAATCAAATGAAGACTGTCGACTATCAATATTCGTCCAACTCGGAAGGAGATACTGTCACCACATTCTATAGAGACGAGGAAACAGGCGGAAAACGCGTAAAACAGTATCGGGATTCGTTTGGTGAGCTAAATCAGCTGCTAAAACCTGGATCCAAAGCCGAAAACATGACCTATGATGGTTTCGGTAACCTGGCCACAAAAGAGAGTGACGGAGAAACTTGGAGCTACACTTACGACAAGATTGATCGCTTGCTAACAGAAGAAAGCTCAACCAGCAATCGGAAGACAGTATATGAATATGATGAAAAAGGAAATCGAAAAGAAGTAAGTGACAAAGAGTTACCACTCCCACAGGAAAACCGCAGCTATGAATACGATGCACTCAATCGTCTGACTAAAGCAAGCGTCGGGGAAGACTCCTACTCCTACACGTATTATCCGAATGGATTGAGTGCGACGAAGGAAGGCGGGGGCGACAACACCCGGTATGTGTATCTGAATGGACACGTGATCGAGGAGCTGGACCAATCTGGAAAAGTCAAGGCGATGAACGTGTTTGGCAACGAGCCACTTTACCGGCAAACAGATGATGGCCAGTCGGGCTATTTCCTCAACAATTATCATGGCGACGTTGTTTCCATCGTAGATAAGAATTGGAAAGTGTTAAACAAGTATGACTACGATGTTTGGGGCAATCCGATTGAGGAGAAGACCACGGAGTCAATGGACAATCCTTTCCGATACGCTGGGGAGGTTTTCGATAAAGAGACGGGTTACTATTATTTCTGTAGTTAAAGGAAGTAAAGAAATAGGAATACTATTTTTGGGTTTCCTAGCAGCAGGTGGAAAAAAGAGAGTATAGAAGTTACAGAGCAATTAATAAAAAATGTTATGAAAGATGCACCATTAAAAACACAACAGGATGCAGTGTCACTTCCAGCAATTCAAAGGTACGTACAGCGACTGCTTAACGGGGAAATGCCTCCACCAATACAAGTAAATAATGGAATAATTGTTGATGGAAATCACAGGTATATTGCAAGTAGAATAGTTGGTAAAGATATCCCACAAGTTGAATTATGGTCAGGTGGAAGAGTTAATCAGGTAATCGATTGGATAAAAGTTAAAATTGATCCGAATGAAAGGCCGGGAATGGATTAATGATGAGGTGAGAACGATTGATCGTAATAAAAAGTTATGCAGCTGAAATTGGAGAAGTGATTGTTGAAGCCGAAACACTTCAAAATGTAGTTCTTGATGGTGTTAATTTACACCTAGCTTTGTTATCCAATGCTAATTTAAGAGGAGCGAGTTTTGTCAAAGCTAATTTACGATCTGCGGAGCTAGATAGTGCAGATTTAAGTTGTGCTAATTTATCCAAGGCTCTGTTGATGAATGCGTTACTTCAAAATGCAAATTTAGTTAACGCAAATTTGCAAGATAGTCGGACGATGGGAGCCAATTTTTCGGGAGCTAATCTACAAAATGCAGATTTTACTCGTGCGGACGTGTTTGCAGCAAAATTTGAAAATGCAAACTTGGAAGGCACTATCATGCTTTGCGAACGTATTGAAGATATTAGCCTCGATAAATCTACATTCAATGACAGTACAGTGTGGCCATTAGGATTTGATCCTGTTGCCAGAGGTGCACTAAGAGTAGAATAGAAAATATAAAGAAGTTTACCCCAAACGAGTAACCAACTCCTCGTCTGGGGTTCTTTTTACTTGAAGGATTTCTCTAACTTGTAACTGTTTATCTCGGAGGATACGTATAAGGGGTAGGTGGATAATCCGCCGTCGTTGATTCGGTATACGTACACAACGATTACCTTACCAACAGCGCAGCGGTAAAAGAATAAACAAGGAATTACAGTTTTATGAGACAGTGCCCATCATTTAGTGGAGTAAGGTATCGGAGAGAGGAATACCTTTAGTAATAAGCCACGTTTCTCATATCAAACAAGACTCCTCTTTTTTGTGCGGTGAAGTGATCAATCAGATGCTTGGAAGGAAGTGTAAGATGGACAAGAAGGTGCTGAACGAAGTTTTTTTACTAAGGAGCATCGCCTGTTTATGTATCGTTTTGCTGCACAGCATTACGCGGGTGTACACAGATGAAAGCGGGATCATCAGCTACTGGAAGCTGTTTCTGTCGTACGGTACGCCATCATTCGTGTTTATTTCTGAGCTAATCCTCGCATATGCCTATCCAGTAACGACCCCTCAAGGTTTTTTGTTGAAACGAATCTGGTTTATTCTTATTCCTTATCTGGTCTTCGGTATCTTGGAGGCGGCGATCGATACGGCTCGTCCCATGCTGGAGGGGAATTGGTTGGTTTTTTTCAAAACAACTGCCTTTTACTTGCTTCTTGGTGAATTCCCCGGTTATTTCGTTTTGGTCATCTTCCAGTTTTACCTGCTTCATCTTTTCTGCCAAAAATACGTCTTTCACCGATTCAAACCGTCCATGCTGTTGCTATCGGCATTCCTCATCAATACACTCTATCTGGCATTTTTCAATTTTACCGATCCGATTACAACCCCTGTCGGTGCATACATTTGGGAACGAGGGTACCGGCTTCCGTTTTTCGGATGGATATTCTACTTCATGCTTGCCTATTACTGTGGGACCCGCTTGCGAACGCTTTACTCTACACTACACCGTTTTCGTTGGAGATTGACAGGAACGGTTCTTGTTACCGCAGGCATGCTTGTGATCAATACCTATTTTGACGTCATTTCAGTCATTTCTTCCAAACGCGTTGATATGGTTTTATTTTGCTCGGCTTTCGTGCTATGGCTGTTGTATGTCGCTTCCCGTCTGAAGCATATTTCGAATGTTTTAATCAAGATAAGCCAATATTCGTTTGGCATTTATCTGGTGCATCCTCTGGTATTTACGGTGCTGTACTTTGGGCTCAGACAATTTCCATGGTTAAGGGATAATCCTGTTGGCGTAGTGCTACTGTTTTCAGTTGGGTTGCCACTTTCCATGCTTGCCGTTTACGTGGTCAATCGGATTCCTTGGGGGGCTTTTGTTATCGGGCGAATCGGTATCGGCCGGGAAGGTAGCTCCTTTCGCATCGGGAAAAATGTAATGAGATAGAATTCCTTTTTATATACATGTTTTCTACAACGTAAGCACGACGAAATGGTTTCAATCGTTCACGAGTGCTGTACAAACTTCTGAAGGTAATAACGATGCTATCTACATAGCTGTTCCTGTAGGAAATCACCTCCTTCCAAACAAAAGTACGCACAATGAGTTACTGGAAGGAGGACATTTATTGTTATTAGTTAAAAATTAGTAAAACATGAATGTAAACTTGTACCCTAGATCCCCCGTTCGAGCAAATGTCTCGTCTGGGGGTTCTGTTAACCTTTAAACCCAATAATACAAAACAAGCCCTTGGCATTGCCGATAAGCAACGCCAAGGGCCCTTTCCAATCAAATCCAATTATCTTCGTGCCGCTGGTTTGATCTCAGCAGGAATCGGACAAACATAGGACTGTCCACTCAACCGTTCCAGCAGCTCTGCCTTTGCTTGTGCCACGATTTCGGGGCGCATCAGCACGTCGATGGCGGTAGCCGCCATGACCTTTCCGGCGTGCAGCATCCCCTTCTGCCCGATGGACATGCCGCCCTGGGAAACAGCTTGCCAGGAATGCAGCTGGGTGCCCATCGCGAAGCACGTCGTCGAGCATTGGACCGTCGGAGTGATCCAGCTGACATCGCCAACATCGGTAGAGCCTGGCAATGGAAGCGGCGTCTGCAGGTGAGGCAGGAGGAAGTTCGATAACTCCATCTCCTTCAGCTTGTTCAGCAACTCGTTGACACCCGGTCCCTTGAGTTTGGCGAGCAGCTGCAAATCGCTGTTTTTATCTGCTTCCGTCATGGTCATGCGGATTTGACGGGCCAATTCTATTTCGGCCTCATCAAACTGCGGGACCCCGAGCTCGCGGAAGTTGTCGTACATGACCCGCTCTAATGTCTGATTCGGAATGAGGTTGGAGCACGCTTTGTCAAAAACAATCTCGACTTCCGTCTCGGTCATCATCGCTGCACCTTGTGCAACTTTGCAAATGCGTTGATAGATCTCCTCGACCTGCGGAGTTTTCGGGGCTCGGATCAAATACAGAACTTCCGCTTCTGCCTGCACGACATTGGGGGCAAGCCCGCCTGTTTGGGTGATGGCGTAGTGCATGCGCGCTTCCGGAATCACGTGCTCCCGCAAATAATTGACGCCGACGTTCATCAGCTCTACTGCATCCAATGCACTGCGTCCGAGGTGGGGAGCGGCGGCTGCATGGGCGGCTTTCCCTTTGAACCTGAAATACACCTGATAGTTGGCCAGACTGCTGACTGACATGATGGCATTGATGTTCTGTGGATGCCAACAAAGGGCAAAGTCCACGTTATCGAAAAGACCTTCGCGTGCCATGAACGTTTTCCCGGAGCCTCCCTCTTCAGCCGGACATCCGTAGTAGCGAACGGTTCCGTTGAGCTGGTTTTCCTCCAGATAATGACGAATCGCAACAGCGGCTGCCAGTGAGCCGGTACCCAGCAGGTTGTGGCCGCAACCGTGACCGTTTCCGCCAGCTTCGACAGGGGTGTGAACGGATTGGCCGCGTTGTTGACTAAGGCCTGAGAGTGCATCATATTCACCGAGGATGGCGACGATGGGACCACCGCTGCCATAGCTTGCGACAAAGGCTGTTTCCATGCCGGCAAGCCCTTTTTCTACCGTGAAGCCTTCTTGTTCGAGCGTCTGACAGAGCAGTTCAGCTGAGTGATACTCTTCAAAACGCGTCTCTGCAAATT
>JBLNEJ010000005.1:0-7362 GCA_050262535.1 Clostridia bacterium | reverse complement strand
AAAGCCATAGTTCCTATGTACTAGTCTCCGTCAACGCTTTATACTATAATAAACTGTATGGAAAATTATATCGCATATCCGGTTTTCTTGCAAATCATCTCCACCACTATACATAAGTAGGGGGTTGGGCTATGGCCATCAATCTCGATGCATTGTTTGAAAAAAAATGTACCTGTCATGCATGTGGCAACGAATTTCTGTCAAAACGCGTCCGCAAAGGCGCCATTCAATCCACAAAGCGGGATTCTGACTTTTGTACGCATTACAAGGAACAACGGCTAAACCCGATTTTGTACACCATCTACGTTTGCCCGGAATGCGGCTACAGCTTTAGTGACCAGTTCTCCACCTATATGCCGCCCCATGTCAAAAAACGGATCAGCGACAACATCACGAGCAAGTGGACACGAAAGGATTACGATCAAATTCGCGGGTATGAGGAAGCAATCGCTACCTACAAGCTGGCTGTTTATTCCGCGATTCTCAAGGATGAGGCCCATGCCGTCAAAGCAGGGTTGTATCTCCGCCTCGCTTGGCTATACCGATTTCAGGATAACGCCGAGGAAGAGCAACGCTTCCTGCAGCTTTCCGTAAGCGAATACGAAAAATCGTTCGCCCATTCGGACTTTGTCAACCGCGACAAGGAAATGTCCGAAGCACGCATCCTGTATCTGATTGGTGAGCTCATGCGCCGCACAGAGCGTTACGACAAGGCGATTCTGTATTTCTCCAAGACGATCCAGATGAAAAACCGGACGATTGAAACCGGGATCATCTCCATGGCCCGTGAGCAATGGTCGCTTGCCCGCGAGGAATACAAAGCCAAAAAGGGAATCACGGAAGAGGAACTCCTTCTAAACGAAGCGCAGAGCAGCTAATGAGCTGGCTCTGCGCTTTTTTACAAGCTATTCTTTTCGCTGCCTTCGCGCTTCATATAGCATGATCCCGCTCGCCACTGCCGCGTTAAGCGACTCTGCTTGACCATACAGCGGAATGTGGACATGTGTCGAGGCAAGCTTGCTGATTTCCGGGGAAACGCCTCTTCCCTCATTGCCGATGACAATTGCGATCGAGCCGTCATAGATCGGCTCGTCGTACGATACGCTGCCTTCGTGAACAGACGTGACCAGCAGGCGAGCTCCCAGCTCCTTCACCTGCTGACAGACCTGTACAAGCGGCTGGCGAAATACAGACAAGCGGAATAGAGCGCCCATCGTGGAACGCAGCACCTTCCCGTTGTACAGATCGACGCTGTTTTCCCCGATAACTACACCGTCGATGCCCGCTGCTTCAGCGGTTCGCAAAATCGTTCCGAGATTGCCCGGGTCTTGCAGTTCATCGAGAATCAGCAGAAAAAACGGTTTATCCGTTCGGCTTTGCACCCATGCTTGCCAATTAGCGCCCTGCTGACTGACCTGGGCGATAATGCCTTGTGGTGACTTCGTTTCCGACAGCTTGGCCAGCACCTGCTCCGACACCGCAATTCGTTTTACCGCTCCGTCATAGCTCCGCAACGCCGCTTCACAGGCTCCGTCGATGCCCCGATCCATATCATACAAAACGGTCTGAACCTTTGCACCGGAACGCAGCGCTTCCTCAACCAGATGGACACCTTCCACCAGAAAGCTGCCCGCCTCTTCACGTCCCTTGCGCGTTAACAGCTGATGCAGCCGCTTGATCTGCGGATTATGTACAGAGGTGATCACTTCTTGCTCCATCATTATTCTTGCTCCTCAAATTCCTTTAGATCGAGATTGTGACCGATGACGACAAGCACGTCGTTGCGTTCGATCATCTGGTCCGGACGCGGCGAGATGTTGAACTTCTCATTGCTCTTGATCGCGATGATGTTCACGCCATACTTCGCTCGAACGTCCAGCTGACGAATCGTTTTGCCCACCATGCTCGGCGAGGAGACGACCTCCGCCACGCTGTAGTCTTCGGCCAGCTCGATAAAATCAAGCACGTTAGACGAAATCAGGTTATGTGCGACTCGCACGCCCATATCCCGCTCCGGGAAAACAACACGGTCAGCCCCGACCTTGTAGAGCACCTGACCATGCCGTTCATTCTGAGCCTTGGCAACGATTTTTTTCACACCCAGCTCTTTTAAAATCAGCACCGTCAAAATGCTTGCCTGGATATCGGCACCAAAGGCAACGACCACGACGTCAAAGTTGCGAATGCCGATCTCCTTTAATGCCATCTCATCCGTGGAATCGGCTGCAATGGCGTGGGTTACGTATTGGATATTCTGGTTGATCTGCTCCTCGTCTTCATCAATGCCCATCACTTCAAAATCCATTTCATACAAGGTCCGGGCTACACTTGAGCCAAATCGCCCCATCCCAATGACCGCAAACTGTTTTGACATGCTTTCCACTCCTTGTTTTTCCCAATCAGCATGAAGGAATTATAACATACTTGCCTTGACGCGACAAAAATCGGAATGAACCGCACAGCGTGTACGAATACTAAACAGAGCATTGATTTTAACGCAAAGGAGACACTGGCAATGAATATCAATTCATTAAACTTGCGCCAAGCCATTATGTACAAAATGCAGGGGTCGGATTCCCATGACGTGAGGGATACGATCAGTGACGCGATTACCTCTGGCCAGGAAAAAACACTGCCTGGCCTCGGCGTCTTGTTCGAGGTCTTGTGGCAAAACAGCGATGAGGCCCATCGCCAGCAGATGGTCAGTACGATCGCTAACAATATTCCGAAGGATACAGCGTCCCCCGTGTAAGCAAAAGGAGCAGGCCTCATGCCTGCTCCTTTTCTCGTTTATTCATACGTACGAAGCTTCTCCACCGTAGCGGCATCCAGTCTCTTCAGCACAGCCACCACCAGCTTCACCAAATTTTCATAGTCGTCATAATGGATGATCGAGGCGTGGCTGTGAATGTAGCGTGCAGGAACAGACAGTGAGAGAGAGGGCACACCGCTTCCAGTAATGTGCATCGGCCCTGCATCGGTTCCGCCGCCTGGGATCGTCGTCAGCTGGTACGGAATGTTTTCTGCATCCGCTGTTTCCATCACAAGATGCAGCAGCCCTTGATGGGCAATCATTCGGGCATCATACAGGCACAGCTCAGGTCCCCCGCCGAATTTGCTGTTGGACTGATTCCGATTGATTCCGGGCGTGTCCCCTGCGATGCCCACATCGATGGAAAAGCCGATATCCGGTTGAATCATTTGCGCAGCTGTACGTCCGCCGCGGGAGCCCACTTCCTCCATAACCGTACCGATTCCGTAGACGATGTTCGCATGCTGTTCGTTCTGCAATCGTTTCATCGCCTCGATGACAACCGCACAGCCAAGGCGATTGTCCCACGCTTTGGCCATCATCAGCTTCGGATTTTTCATGACGGTGAACGGACATACCGGAATAACAGCATCGCCCGGGCGAATCCCGAATTCTTCGGCTTCTTTTTTGTCCAGTGCGCCCACATCGATAAACATATCCTTGACTTCCACCATTTTTTTGCGCTGATCCATTGTCATCAAGTGCGGAGGCACCGAGCCAATCACGCCCTCAACGAATCCGGTCCGCGTCTGAATCGTCACACGCTGGGCCAATACCACGTGCGACCACCAGCCACCCAACGGCTGAAACTTCAGGTAGCCATCCTCGGTAATTTGCGTGACCATGAAGGCCACTTCGTCCAGATGACCGGCAATGGCGATCTTCGGACCATCTGCTGCACCTGTTTTCTTTGCAATGAGGCTGCCCAGACTGTCGTACATCACTTCATCCGCGTGTGGAGCGAGGTATGTACGCATGACATCCCGAACAACCGATTCACGTCCTGGTGCTCCCGGTGCTTCTGTCAGCTCACGAAACATTTTCAACGTTTGTTCCATTTCAAGACACCCTTTCATCCCAGATATCGATACAAGGCGGCCGAAAGAACCGCCTGGAGGAGCAGAAACGCAGGGACACCGTATGTGAAAGCGGCGTGCTGCGTTTTGTGACGAAACACCTGCATGCCCGCAAACATGCCGAGGGCGCCTCCCAAAGCCCCGATGGCAAGCAAACTGCGTTCCGGTATGCGAAATGCGCCTGATTTGGCAGCGTGTTTATCCGCTTGCATCAGCCAGAACGCATAGATGTTCAACAACAGAAATCCAATCCCTATGTATGAGGGGTAACCCGTAAACCAACCTGCAAGTGCGATTCCCCAGCTTGCCATGATCACCACGTTGCGGTTGCGGCGATGGGTCTTGATTTTGCCCATGCCGTTCACTCTCCCTCAATTTTGCATGATTTGTTCGCCAGGATGATCCGTCGGAGAATCAGTCCGCCGATGATCAATACAGCGATCACCCCAATTGCGATGAAACCATATTTGCGCGTCATCGCAACAACCATTTCCATGTTTTTTCCAAAAAAGTGACCGACGAAATAAAAGCCTGCCGTCCAGACCAGCCCGGTCGTATAGGAGAAAAGCGCATAGCGTCGATACGACATCCCGCCCATTGCAACGATGTATGGAACGACGTGCCGCACGACTGGAAGCAGGTAGCTGATGCACAAGGAAAAGGTTCCGTACTTTTCGATTAACGTAGAGGAACGGACGATATAGGCATGCATCTTCGGTTTTTTCGACAAACGTCCCAAAATCGGCTTCCCAAACCACCTGCCCAATAAGTACCCGATGGTCAGACCCGAGGCGACGCCAAGGTACCCCGCCAAAAAAGAGTACAGCGGATTGAGGATTCCGATCGAAGCCAGGAAACCGCCGGCAGCCACCACCAATTCATCCGGAATCGGCAACCCGACAATCCCCAGCCATAGCATAAAGAACAAGGCGACATAGCCGTACTGTTCCAGGATCGCCAGGAGCATATCAAGACTTAGGTCCATCATCCAAAATTCTCCTTATCCAACGAGGTTCTTCCTTTTGCCAGCCATACATATATACGATTGCCTCGCTCCAAAAGTTTCTCGGCCTTATCCTTGCATTCCTGCTTGCATTTTATGTCCTTTTTACAACAATGAACGTATTGGTTAGCTGCTCCTGATACGGATAATACACAACAAGGTCGAAATCACCTGCTACGATCTTTCCATCAGCAAGATATCGCTCAATATCGAAGGAAACACGCGCCATCATCGTATGCTTGGCGTAATCCTTTTCGTGCATCGCATGCTCGGCAAAATCATGACGCAAACGACCAGCCTGCTCCATAACCGCGTGATGTACTGCCTGCAAGTCACGCTTTTGCACCTCATCGTCCCACCATATTTTGCGTGGGCGGTGCTTCGCATTCCACAAATAGTCAAATTTCAACAGGCTTGTGACATGATCGAAATCTGTAATTTGACGATTTCCGAGGAAATAATGAACCCGAGTAAACAAATCCTCGAGCTGATGGCCCATACGGCTCCACCCCTGCTCCTCCCAAAAGTCGCCAAACTCCTGAAAAAAGTCGAACGGCGTCTCAAAGCTGCGGGTAACGATCCATTCAAGAGCAGTATCCATCCGATGTGCATTCCAATACTTTTCAAGCACATCTTCCACTCGTTTTATTTTTTGCATATCGTCAAATGATAGTACATTATTGCCCAGAATCTCATATGGGCTTTCATCCATGTAGATGTAGCCATGGTTTGCAGCGCGTGCTCTTACCCCAGTTCCACGCAGCATTTTCAGAAATCCAAGCTGTAATTCCTCGGGGCGCAGAGAAAAAACATCGTTGAAGGTTTTCCGGAACGACTGGTAATCCTCCTCTGGCAAGCCCGCAATCAAATCGAGATGCTGAGGGATTTTGCCCGATTCCTTGATTTTTAGAACAGTATAGCTCAGCTTGTCAAACCGCTGAATTCGCTGAACGAGCCGATTGGTCGCATCGTTCGTAGATTGAACGCCAATCTCGAAACGGAAGACTCCTGGCGGGGCGTTTTCCGCGAGAAAATCAACAACCTCCGGACGCAGAATATCCGCCGTAATTTCAAATTGGAAAACCGTTCCGTTGTGGTTATCAATCAAAAATTGAAAGATTTCCATCGCATATTTTTTGTGGATGTTAAAGGTGCGGTCAACAAACTTGATTGTTTTGACGCCATGCTGAATCAATCGCAGCAAATCCGCCTTTACCCGGTCAAGATCAAAATAGCGAACGCCATCTTCAATGGAGGAGAGGCAATATTGGCATTTAAACGGGCAGCCGCGAGAAGCCTCGAAATAAACAACCCGATTGTCCAGCTCATGCAAATTTTTTTCAAACGGTGACGGTAATTGATTCAGGTCGGCAATTTGCTCTCTTGGTGCAGAAAAGCGAATTCGTTCTCCATCCCGATACGCAAGTCCGGCAACGGCTCCCCAGTTCGGCGATTCCCCCGCTTCCTTGGCACGTTCCAGCTCCTGACATACCTCCAGGAACGTTACCTCTCCCTCTCCGAGCACAATCAGATCAATCTCCGGGTGTTTGCGCAACCACTGGTCGGCATCATAGGTTACCTCGGGACCTCCTACTACGATCGGAAGCTCGGGCCTGATTTTTTTTAGGATCGACAAAACGTCAAGCGTCTCCCGGATGTTCCAAATATAACAGGAGAATGCAGCGAGATCCGGCTGACGCTTGTAAATATCACCCGCAATGGTGAGGGTCACGTCGTTAATCGTATATTCAACGAGCTCCACGTCTGGAAAAACAGGCTCAACATAGCTGCGCAAGTAACGCAGCGCCAACGATGAGTGGATGAACTTGGCATTTAAGGTGGACAGCAAAATCTTCATTGGCTAATCTCCTCATGTAATCTAGCCATTAATTATAACAAATGAACACCATGAAGGACAAACTTCGCCTACTTTCGCAATTCTCTGACGACATGGCCAAGCTCGGGAATAATCAGGCGGTTCATGGCCAAGCGCACGGCACCGGTTGAACCTGGTACGGAAAACACAGCTTTGTCCCGATACGTCCCGGCAATGGCACGGCTTAAAATCGCGGCTGAGCCAATGTCCTCCGTAAAGCTGAGCATGCGAAAGATTTCCCCAAAGCCGGGCATTTCCTTTTCAAGAACGCCTTGGACAGCCTCGACGGTCGTGTCACGCTTGGCGATGCCTGTCCCGCCATTGAGCAACAGGACGTCTACTTCCTGAGCCGCCACACCGCGTTCAATCGCTGCTACAATTGCTTCGCGTTCATCCTTGACGATCTCGTAAAGAACCGTCTCATGACCTGCTTGTTCAAGCAGTTGCTTCATTAATTGTCCACTCTTGTCCGTCTCCTTTGTACGCGTGTCGGAAACCGTAATCACCATGCAGTTCACGGTACGTGGCGCTGCCGCTTTATGCTCTTGCGTGCTCATCATTTCTCTCCTTTTCAATTTCATCATTCTCCGCTATA
>JBLNEJ010000004.1:0-4075 GCA_050262535.1 Clostridia bacterium | reverse complement strand
CTGAACGCCAAGCCCCAAAAAGCCAAGCGTGGCAACCATCAGGATCGCGTCGCCTAAATCAAGCGTCATTTGAATAATGACCGGGGTAATGACATTCGGAATAATATGGCGGATGATGATCCATGTCTTGGACAGGCCAAACGTTTGCGCTGCCTTCACGTACAGCTTTTCCTTGACCACAAGCGTTTCACTGCGGGCAAGCCGGACAAACGCCGGAATTTTGACGATGACGATGGCCACAATCGCATTCATCAGGCTCGGTCCAAGCGCAGCCGACAACGCCATGGCCAAAATGAGCGTCGGAAATGCGAGAATGACATCCATGATGCGCATAATCACCTGACCGATTTTGCCCCCCAAATATCCGGCAACCGCGCCAAGCATGGTGCCGATCAGACCGGATACGAGGATGATCGAGATGCCCATCCCGAGCGAAAGCCGCGTACCGTACACCACCCGGGCAAACAGATCGCGTCCGACCTCATCCGTGCCGAACCAGTGCTCGGCGGACGGCTTTTGCAAGGCCAAATCCATCTGGACCTGCTCCGGATCGACATTCGTCAAGACAGGTGCGAGAAAAGCGATAAGAACAAAAAGCAGAAAAATGATGCCTCCGATAAGCGTGAGCGGGTTTCGCCGAAACCGGCTCCAAAAGATCAGGGCCGTGCCGGATGCTCGCGTCGAAACCGTTGCCTGTGGGGAAGCGGGTGACGTTTGCGGTGCTTGCATAACCATCGCTCCTTATTCACGTATTTGCGGGTCCAACGCCAGATAGAGAAGGTCCACGATCAGATTGATCAGCACATAGCCGATGGCAATCATGATCGTAAAGCCCATGATTGCAGGGAAATCGAGACTGCCGATGGAATCGACCACATATTTGCCCATGCCCGGCCAGTTAAAAATCGTTTCCGTGACAACCGCGCCCCCCAAGAGTGAGCCAATCGACAGTCCGACAACGGTAACCGCTGGCATCAACGCATTTCGCAGTGCATAGCGGACGATCAAAAAGCCGGAGGAAAGCCCGTTGGCGCGAGCTGTTTTGATATAGTCCTGCTGCAGCACTTCAAGCATGGAGGCACGAATCTGGCGGGTGATTGCAGACAGGTGCACAAATGCGAGAATCGAGACAGGGAGGACCAAATGAAGCACACTGTTGTGAAACGCCTCCATGTCCCCGGCAAGCAGGCTGTCGATCGTATAAAAGCCTGTAATCGTCGGCGGTGCATCGACAAACAAGTCCAGCCGCTCGGATGCCGGCAGCCACCCAAGCACGCCATAAAACAGAATAATGGCCATCAAACCGCTCCAGAAGACGGGAAGCGAGACGCCACTGATCGAGAAAATCCGTCCGATATAATCCCAGACCGTGTTCGTTTTGACTGCGGTCAGCACACCGATAAACGTACCAAGTATGATAGCGACCACGAATGAGTAAAACACAAGTTCAGCCGTAGCCGGGAAATAGGTGATCAAATCTTCAAGAACCGGCTGCTGCGTGCGCAGCGAGGTGCCCAAATCTCCGGTCACCAAACCCTTCATGTATGTAATGTACTGCTCATAAAGCGGATCGTTCAGACCCATCTGTTCGCGTACTCGCTGGTATGTCTCCTCAGACGCCTTGACGCCAACAATCATCCGGGCAGGATCGCCCGGAATGACGTTGGACATCAAAAACGTGATGCAGGATACACCGAAGATGACGAGAACCAGCATGAGCAAGCGATTGCGTATGACTACCCACATCCACGTTCACATCCTTCAGTTGCTTCGTTGCTGCATGTTGGACCTTGCTTATTCGCTCACTGACATTTCTTGCAGGTTATAGATCCCTTCGAGCATCGGATTGTACTTGAAGCCCTGAACCTTTTTCGAAATCGGCAGGAGGAACTGTCGTTGATCAAGATAGACGTAAACCGCATCTTCATTGACGATTTTGGTCACTTCCTGATACAGCTTCAAACGCTTTTCCTTGTCCTGGATGGATGCCGCTTCACGCAGCAATTTGTCAACCTGATCATTTTTGTAGAACGAACGGTTGCCGGACAGTCCCCAACGCTCGGAATCAAACCATGGCGTCATGAACTCCCACGGGTCCGCTGTATCCGGGCTCCAGATGCCGAGGCTCAGGTCGAACTCGCCCTTGTCGATCATTTCACGCATGGTCGCGTACGCTACCTTGTTCAGCTTCACCTTGATGCCCAATTGGGCCAAATCGTTTTGCAGCGCGAGTGCGATTGGCTCCCAAATCGCTTTTTGATCGGAATAAAGCAGTGTCAATTCGATGTTGGACTTACCCGATTCCGCCATCAGCTGCTTTGCCTTGTCCAAATCATAGTTGTACATTTTGGCGTTCTCATCATGTCCCCACAGTCCGTCCGGAACGGGTCCGCGCAATTGGACAACCGTATCCTTCTGCACGTTTTTGATAATCGCCTGATAGTTCACACCGTAGCTGATCGCTTGACGAACCTTGACATCCTTGAGCGCTTCGTTGCCTTTGCCGATGTTCATGTACACGTAATCGACAAGCAGCGACGGAGACTTGATCAGCTGGACGTTCTCGTCTTTTTCCAATGCAAGCTGTTGCTCGACTGGAATACCTTCCGCGATATCAATCTCGCCTTTGGTCAGCTTCAAGCGGGTTGCAGACACATCGGAGCTTACCTGGAAGTAAACCGTCCCGATTGCCGGCTTCTCGGCTGTATTCGGATTAACCGTATATTTGTAATATTGTCCCTTTTTGTACTCGGCCAACTGGTATGGACCGCTTCCTGCCGTATTTTCCGACAGCCATGCTTGCGCCAAATCGCCGTCCTTCTCATGCTCCATGACCTTTGGATTGACGATCGACGCATAGTTGTTCGTGAAACGCGGCAAAAAGAGCGGATATGGCTCCTTCAGCTGGAATTCAACCGTCACCGGATCAAGCACCTTGATTTCCTGAATCATGTTGAATGAATCGGACGGCCCTTTTCCGACCTTGAGCACGCGGTCAAAGGTGAATTTGACAGCATCGGCATTCACTTCCGTGCCATCGGCAAATTTGTGACCCGGTTCCAGGGTAAAGGTAAACGTCTTGTTGTCCGGACTCACCTTCCATTCCTTGGCCAAGCCTGGAACGAGATCGGTTTTTTCCCCATCGTACTCGATCAGACGCTCATACGAATTGTACGTCAGCTTCCATGCCGAGTTGTCCATGGTGATGGCCGGATCGAGCGGTCCCGGTTCTGCCGGGATGGCAATCACCAGCTTTTGCTCCTTCTTGCCACTGTCTGCTTGCTGCTGTTCGCTTCCTTGTGCAGGTGCAGTTGTCTCCTGTTTTGAACAGGCTGCGGTCAACAGCATCAGCGTAGCCAGCAAACCAATTCCCAAACGTTTCATTGCTGCAATACCCCCTTCAATTTCTCTGTCATGCTTGTGTCTGAAATTTCTGTCTCTATCCTTTATTTAATACAAACAAGCGGTCGAAAAACAGGTATGCTGTTTTGGATTTGGTATCATCTTTTGACATATTTGGCGCAGTCAGGACGCAAAGGATGACCATAGTCCCAAGATTGGGAAGCTTTCGAATTGTTCACTGCATCTTTTTGGTAACATGATATACTACATAAAACGGTCGAGGCGCTTGCCGCAAAAATAGAACCGCTACGGATTGACTTGGGGGTAAACCATGTATCAGCTATTGATCGCAGATGACAAATACGAAATCAGAAACGGCCTGAGCAGCTATTTTCCCTGGGAACAGGTTGGTTTTGAAGTCGCCTGTCTCGCCCAGAACGGCCAGGAAGTATTGGAACGGGTGGAGTCGCAGCACATTGATGCCATCCTGTGTGATATCCAGATGCCGATCATGACCGGGATTGAAGTCGCCCGCGAGCTGCATCGGCGCAAGTCGCCGATCAGCATCGTGTTTCTGAGCGGCTATCGGGAGTTCGAATATGCGCAGCAAGCGCTTGAATACGGAGTGAAAAACTACATTCTCAAGCCGACCAAATTCAACGAGCTGCAGCACGTATTCGGCAAGCTGCAGGAGGAGCTGGATCGCAAGCGGGATCACGCGTCTCTACTATCC
>JBLNEJ010000003.1:0-4886 GCA_050262535.1 Clostridia bacterium | reverse complement strand
GCACCAAGCGCGAATTTGTCAGGGAAACCGAGCCCGACGACAGCCGAGCACGTACGCGCAGATTTGGCAGGAAGAATCGCCGCGATTGTGGACGGCGGGGCAACGGGAGTCGGGGTGGAATCGACCGTGATTGATATGACCGCAACTCCTCCGATGATTCTGCGCCCGGGTGGTGTTACCTATGAGCAATTGCAGGCTGTTCTGGGAAACGTGGACGTTGACCCTTCCTTTCTGGTCGGCGCGGAAGCAAGCCCGCGTTCACCTGGGATGAAATATACGCACTATGCACCTCAGGGAGAGCTGTGGCTTGTGAGCGGCAAGTCTGCTGCGGCCCAGGAACAGATGGAGAAAATGCTGGCTGAGGCAAAGCGGAACGGGTTGAAAACCGGAGTTTTGGCAACCGCAGAAACAAGTGCGGCGTGGGAACAAGCTTCCTGCGTTGATGAGGTGCTCTCATGTGGTTCGGCGGCTGACCTCGGGAGCGTGGCCCGCGATTTGTATGCGGTTCTTCGCCGCTTTGACGAATTGGGTGTGCAGTTCATCGTTTCGCCTGTTTTTCCGCGAACCGGAATGGGACTGGCGGTGATGAACCGGTTGGAAAAAGCAGCAGGCGGGCGAATCATCACGGTTTAATCGCCTCGAATGGCTGGAAGAATGTTTCCCCTCTTGTCCGCATAAGGTGAAAGGACGGGAGGGGAGAAGCATGGATATCACATTGTTTCAATGGGGACAGTTCATCACCTTGCTGATGATCTCGTTGGCTCTCGGAATGGACGCGTTTTCGCTTGGAATTGGCGTAGGCATGGTCAAGCTGCGGCTGCGTGAAGTGCTCTCCATCAGCTTAACGATCGGGTTGTTCCATGTTGCGATGCCACTGGTTGGAATCTGGATTGGCCATACGCTTTCGAGCGTTGTCGGCGATATCGCCGTGTTGATTGGCGGCGGCGTATTGATGGCGCTAGGTGTACATATGCTGTGGAGCGGATTTAAACAAAATGGAGTGCAGCAAGGCCAAATTTATACGAGAGGCTTTGGGCTGATTCTGTTTGCGACGAGTGTCAGCTTGGATGCGCTCTCCGTCGGGTTTTCATTCGGTTTAATAGAGGTAAACCAACTGTTGGCGGTCACCTTGTTTGGTGTGACGGGCGGAATCATGGCTGGCTGCGGCCTGATGCTCGGGAGAAGGGTTGGCGGTTGGCTGGGTGAATATAGTGAAATGATCGGCGGGGTCATTCTGATCCTGTTTGGTTGCAAATTATTTATGTAGGCAAAACATCAACGCGTGCGGAGAGGGAGGCGAAAAACGTGAGAGTTCTGTTTGTATGCACTGGCAATACGTGCCGCAGCCCGATGGCTGCAGGAATGTTTCGCAGCAAAACAGCTGGCACCGCAATCGAAGTAAAATCAGCGGGAGTGGCAGCTTACGACGGACAAGCCGCATCGGAGCATGCCCGAAAGGTCCTCGAGCTGCGCGGAATTTCCCATGAACATGCGGCTATGCGCGTCGATGAACAACTGATGGTCTGGGCTGATCTGATCCTGACGATGACGAATGGACACAAATCGGTTTTGCTGCAATATTTCCCGTCAGTTGCCGGCAAGTTGTATACATTGAATGAGTTTGTCGGACAGCCAGGGGAAATTGCAGACCCGTTTGGCGGCGATTTGCGTACCTACCAGCAATGTGCTGATGAGCTGGAGCGGTTGCTGGACAAACTGCATGAAAAGCTTCAGGGCTGGTCCTAAAACCAGTCCTTTATTCGTCCATTACCGAACATTTTTCACCGAAAGTATGAAAAATGTTATGTTTTGACGAATAATAAACAAAATAAAGTTACATATCCACGGAAAAAGCGGTATAATACAGAAGATTACTGAAAAGTGAGGGAAACGATACATGAAAGTAGCATTGGCTGCAGACCATGGTGGATATAAGCTCAAGCAGGAGATTCAGGCGCTCCTCGATTCGATGAACATCAGCTATGAGGACTTTGGCTGCAACTGCGAAACATCGGTTGACTATCCTGATTATGCCCTTCCTGTGGCAGAAAAGGTAGCAGCGGGCGAATTTGATCGCGGCATTCTCGTTTGTGGCACAGGCATCGGCATGTCCATCGCGGCAAACAAGGTCCCCGGCATTCGCTGTGCATTGGTGCATGATACGTTTTCCGCAAGGGCGACGCGTGAGCACAACGATACCAACGTGCTGGCGATGGGCGAGCGTGTGATTGGACCTGGCCTCGCATTGGATATTGTGAAAATTTGGCTAGAAACAGAGTTCCAAGGTGGACGGCACGAGCGTCGCGTGGATAAAATCAAGGAGATCGAAGCCAAGCACACAGGAGTGAAGTAAGATGGACCTGGGCGTATTGGAGCAGCAGGTGAAAACTGTTGTGGCCGAGGTGCAGCAATCCGCTGGCCTGGGCAAGGGGAAGCTGCTGGTTATTGGCTGCAGCACAAGCGAAGTGCTGGGCAAGCACATCGGCAAAGCAGGCAGTGCAGAAGTTGCCGCTGCTCTCTACCGCGGTATACAAGCAGTGCAGCAGGAGCATGGTTTTGAGCTTGCCTTTCAATGCTGCGAGCATCTAAACCGGGCGCTGGTTGTGGAGCGGACAAGCATGGAACGGATGGGGTTGGATGAAGTAAGCGTCATTCCTGTACCGACAGCGGGCGGAGCAATGGCTGCCCACGCCTATCGGCAATTCCAAGATCCCGTAATGGTTGAGCATATTCGTGCTCATGCCGGAATTGATATTGGCGATACGTTTATCGGCATGCACTTGCGCCACGTTGCCGTTCCGATTCGTCCAAGCCTGAAGCAGATTGGTGAAGCGCATGTGACAGCCGCACAGACACGGCCAAAGCTGATTGGCGGGCCACGAGCTGTATACGTATTGACGGATGTGAATAACGGCTGTTCATAAAAAAACAGACCGATTGTGATAGGAGGAAATCATGATGTATGACTCTCTGAAAAATCAAGATCCAAAGGTAATGGAAGCCATCAAGATGGAATTGGGAAGACAGCGCGACAAAATCGAGCTGATCGCATCTGAAAACTTTGTCAGCCGCGCTGTAATGGAAGCAATGGGCACCGTGCTGACCAACAAATACGCAGAAGGCTATCCTGGCCGTCGTTACTACGGTGGCTGTGAATGTGTCGATATCGTAGAGGACATTGCCCGCGATCGTCTGAAAGAAATTTTTGGCGCTGAGCATGCGAACGTACAGCCTCACTCCGGTGCCCAAGCGAACATGGGTGTTTACTTCAGCATCCTGAAGCCAGGTGATACTGTACTCGGGATGAACCTGTCCATGGGTGGACACTTGACCCACGGAAGCCCGGTAAACTTCTCCGGTTCCCTCTACAATTTCGTTGAGTACGGTGTTGATCAAGAAACGAACCGAATCGATTATGATGTTGTTCGCGCAAAAGCGTTGGAACACAAGCCGAAGCTGATTGTCGCTGGTGCGAGCGCATACCCGCGTGCGATTGATTTTGCCAAATTCCGTGAGATCGCCGATGAAGTAGGCGCATATTTCATGGTGGATATGGCGCACATTGCTGGTCTGGTAGCTGCTGGCGTACACCAAAACCCGGTTCCATACGCACACTTCGTGACTTCTACAACCCATAAAACACTGCGCGGTCCTCGCGGAGGGATCATTCTTTGCAAAGAAGAGTTCGCCAAAGCGATCGACAAATCGATCTTCCCTGGCGTGCAAGGCGGTCCGCTGATGCACGTGATCGCCGCCAAAGCAGTTGCATTTGGTGAAGCATTGAAACCGGAATTCAAGGATTACGCGGAACGCATCGTGAAAAACGCGAAGGCTTTCGCGGAAGCACTGAAACAAGAAGGATTGACTCTCGTTTCCGGCGGTACCGACAACCATCTGGTGCTCATTGACGTACGCAGCACGGGCCTTACCGGTAAAGCGGCTGAGCATCTGCTGGATGAAGTTTCCATCACAACTAACAAAAATACAATTCCGTACGATCCGGAAAGCCCATTCGTCACAAGCGGTGTCCGCATGGGTACGCCTGCGGTAACCAGCCGTGGCTTTGACGAAGAAGCGATGAAAGAAGTGGCCGCAATCATTGCGCTGACACTGAAAAATCCGGAAGATGCAGCAAAACACGACGAAGCTCGTGCACGCGTAGCCGCACTGTGCGCTCGCTTCCCACTGTACGAAGGCTTGCAATACTAAAGAAAAGAGAGACCTTGCGGATTCGTTCCGCAGGGTCTTTCCTATTACCACTCAATGGTCGGATACACATGGCTTTGTTTGGGAGAGGGAGATTGCGGTGGGAATGGATATCCTGATGACCAGTATCTTCTTCACGTCAATCTTCCACACAACATGGGAAAAAGTGGATCGAGCAGGTGGTGAAGCTGTTCGAGGAAAACGGAGAAAACAGCGAGGGCCTTTGGGACACGACCCAGCCGTAATGGAAAAAGCGGAACATGCTTTTGCGTCCAACGTGTCAATCATCCTCGAATCCGCATGTTTTGGACGCGTGTTCCGCTTTTGGAATGGAGGCGTACAGGGATGACCCCCAGAAGGTGTCCCAACCGCCCGTAGCGTTTTCTCCGTTTTCCTCCCTCCACAACAGCTTGAATCCGGCCAATCTTCACGTTTTTCTTAAAACTCTAAGGCAAATTGACGTCAAGGATATCGTCCGCTATTATTAGAAGGATGTTTGCAAAGCAGAAACGGAGGAACATGAATGAGCCGTGTATATGTGTTCGACCATCCCTTAATCCAGCATAAATTGACGTTTATTCGTGACAAACATACCGGAACCAAGGAATTCCGCGAGTTGGTAGATGAAGTGGCAACCTTGATGGCATATGAGATCACCCGTGACATGCCGCTTCAGGAAA
>JBLNEJ010000002.1:0-9321 GCA_050262535.1 Clostridia bacterium | reverse complement strand
AGTAAGAACGTCTGATTGGAAGGAGGGAATTCACAATGAAACAAGTGATCCGTGAATTAACACAAGAACAATTGAAACAGGATCTTCCTGCTTTCCGACCTGGTGACACTGTTCGTGTTCACGTTAAGGTTATCGAGGGTCAGCGCGAGCGTATCCAGCTGTTTGAAGGCGTGGTTATCCGTCGTCGCGGTACCGGTATCAGCGAAACTTTCACTGTTCGTAAGATTTCTTACGGCGTTGGTGTTGAGCGTACATTCCCGGTGCACACACCGAAAATCGATAAAATTGAAATCGTTCGCCACGGTAAAGTACGTCGTGCGAAGCTCTACTATCTGCGCGATCGCGTAGGTAAAGCGGCTCGTATCAAGGAAATCCGTCGATAATGAACGAATGGGACGCACGCTTGCGTGTATCCCCGCAAAAAAAGGAGGTCTGGATTCCAGCCCTCCTTTTTTCAAATTTCGCTTGCTATTGACGAAAGAAATCGTGTAAGCGGGAGGATAATAGAAGATGAGCGAAGCTACTGCTCCTGACAAGGTGAGTGCCTCCGGCAAAGGAAAGAAAGAAGCGTGGGAATGGATGAAGGCGCTGGCAATTGCAATCGCCCTTGCCTTTTTTATACGGACGTTCCTCTTTGCGCCGTTTATTGTAGAAGGGGAATCGATGGAATCGACCCTGCACAATGCGGAGCGGCTTGTTGTGAACAAGGCAATCTACTTTGTCTCCACACCACATCGAGGCGACATCATCGTGTTCCACGCGGAAGCGGACAAAGACTACATCAAGCGCGTCATCGCAGTTGCCGGAGAAACCGTGGAAGTGCGTGATGACACGCTCTATATCAATGGCAAAGAAGTAGACGAGCCGTATTTGGCACAAAAGCGTGAGGAAGCGAAAGCAGAAGGCAAGGAACTGACGGAGGATTTCCCGCCTGTTGCTATTCCAGATGGGGAAATTTTCGTCATGGGGGATAATCGCCAAAACAGCCGGGATAGCCGGATGATTGGCCCTGTAAAGCTTGATACCGTAGTGGGGAGAGCTGAGTTTGTCTTCTGGCCGTTTAAGGAAGCGCGCCTGACCCGTTAGTTGGATTGAAGTGAAGTAGGTGAAAGAATTTTGACGATACAATGGTTTCCGGGGCATATGGCCAAGGCGCGCCGTCAGGTGACGGAGCGATTGAAACAGATTGATGTTGTGATTGAGCTTCTCGATGCGCGTCTGCCTCTCTCCAGCCGCAATCCGATGATTGACGAAATCGTCAGCGGGAAACCTCGCTTGATTTTGTTGAACAAGGCGGACCTTGCGGATGAGAAGGTTACCTCGGAATGGATCGCTTATTTTAAAGAGCAGGGACTGCGGACCTTGCCGATCGATGCTCTTTCTGGAAAAGGAGTGAATCGGCTGCCCGAGCTTTGTCAGGAGCTGGCCTCCGACATGCTGGCCAAGCGTGCGGAACGCGGCATGCAAGCCCGTGCCATCCGAATCATGATCCTTGGCATTCCCAATGTCGGCAAGTCTTCGCTGCTAAACAGGCTGGCGAAGCGGGCTGTGGCACAAACAGGAGACCGTCCTGCGGTTACTAAGGCACAGCAATGGGTAAAGATGGGCGATACGCTTGAATTGCTGGATACGCCGGGGATTTTATGGCCCAAATTTGAGGACGAGCTGGTTGGTCTGCGACTGGCGGCTAGCGGTGCAATCAAGGATGAACTGATCGATTTTACCGAGGTCGCACTGTTTACGATTGAATACATGATGCAATACTATCCAGAACGGCTAGTGGAGCGATTTAAACTAAAGGAGCTCCCTGAAGATCGTGTGGTCATGCTTGAGGAAGTAGGCAAAAAGCGAGGATGTCTTGTTTCCGGCGGTCATGTCGATTATGACAAGGCTGCGGAAATTTTCCTGCGCGAACTGCGCTCAGGCAAGCTTGGGACTGTAACCATCGAGCGCCCGAGCGATTGGAAGGAAAGCGCCGAGTAAGCGGAAAGCTGTTGACTACACGTCAGCAGCTTTTTTGTTCGATCATGTATGGATACCAGCAAGAAAAAATTGACGAGCACGCTGTCTATCGCCAAAATAAAAGAAGAATCTGAAGTGGGAGAGAAACAAATCAATGAATCTGGCAGATATGTCGATAACAGAAATACGAGCTGAGTTGGAGCGCCATGAAGAATTGCCTACAGAACTGCTGGAAATGCTGCAGTCCGATACACGAAAGGGCGTTATCCAATTGCTGAAACAGCACCAGCAGCGTGAAACAAAGCGCTTGCAGCTGCTGGCAAGATGGCAGGAAATGAGCCGCTATGAGCGGGAACAGCGCATAGCTGGCAAACGATACATAGCAGGAATCGATGAAGTGGGGCGAGGACCGCTAGCAGGCCCGGTGGTCGCATGTGCGGTAGTTTTACCAGAGGACATTTATATACCGGGATTAAATTACTCCAAGAAGGTAGCGCCGGCAGAACGGGAGCAGCTGTACGAGCAGATTATGAAGCAGGCGGTCAGCATCGGGATTGGCAGTGTGGATGCGAGCCGAATTGACCAGATCAATATTTTGGAGGCAACAAAGGAAGCGATGCTCCTGGCTGTTCGCGCGATTTCTGTCCCGATTGACGTATGCTTGATCGATGCCGTGCGGCTGCCCAATTTGCCGATCGATCAAGTTCCGATCATCGGCGGAGATGCACAGAGTATCTCAATTGCCGCAGCGTCGATTGTAGCAAAGGTGACACGAGACCGCTTGATGAATGAATACGCCAAGGAGTATCCGCAATACGGTTTTGAAAAACATGCGGGGTATGGGACGA
Source organism: Clostridia bacterium (assembly GCA_050262535.1). Taxonomy (GTDB): domain Bacteria; phylum Bacillota; class Bacilli; order Brevibacillales; family Brevibacillaceae; genus Brevibacillus_D. The sequence goes on along the minus strand of JBLNEJ010000002.1, from coordinate 6,511 downwards.
AGGAGCATTTGCTCGCGATCCAGACCCATGGTCCGGTTTCCATTCATCGCCATAGCTTTACCGGTGTAAAGGAGTGGATTGGGGCCAAGTAAAAAGGAGGGGAGCAACACGTGCTGCAAACGTCCCAGCTATTGCAATCGTTCGTAGGAAGAGCTTCGATACAAAGTCCAATGCCAATCGAATTCTCACCCGGACAAGTTTTTCGCGGAACCGTGCAAAAGCTGTTCCCTGACAATCTCGCACTTGTGCAAATCGGCGGGTTGCCGGTAATGGCCAAGCTCGAGGCAAGCCTGGAGGCCGGGCAAAAAGCGTGGCTGCAGGTTCAGCCTTCCGCTGGAATGGTGACACTAAAGGTACTGACCGATGCGCAACGCCCCCAGCAGGCACAAAGCCCAACGATTGAGGGATTAATGAACTCACTCGGAATACCGGAGTCAAAGGAAGCGAAAGGGATCGTACAAGCGTTGGTCAAGGGAAATTCCCCGATCACCAAGGACATTGTCTCGGCCCATGAAATGATCGCGAAGGCACTTGGTCCTTCACCGGCAACGACTGAAGCATTTCTGACAGCTTTGGGCCGTGGACTTCCGCTCACGAAAGATGTGGTGGGGGCCGTGAAGGCATTTTTGTCTCCCCAGACGGTTAGCACAAGCATGCAGACGGTCATGCATGAGCTGGATCAGTTTCTGGCTCAATTGGAGCCGCAAGCAGCCACTTCCAGATCAGCTTTGCTTCAACAACAAACCGGTGCCCCAGTAACTATTGCTCCGCCAAACAGACAAGCGCAGGTTCCGACCGAGTTGCGGCAAATCGCTACCCAATTGAAGGAGAAGCTTGGAACGGTTCAGGAGCTCATGGGTGAGCTTATCGAGACGAATGATGTTAATCCGCAAAAAGGCGGTTCGCAAATCCTGAGGGAGCCAATCGGGCAGGGTTCCATTCAGCAACCATCTGTGCCCGGTTCAGCTCCACCTCCTCAAGGGAGAGTTTCCAATGCGAGCGATGGATATGTCCAGCAATTCAATGTACCGGAAAACAGTGCATCCACGCAGCGAGATGAACGCAACACAGCGTTACAGCCGCTGCGACAGGAGACCAGCACTGTAGCAGATCGATCAGCGCAAGGGCGACTGGATGCCCGCCCTGCGGATTTTGCAGATGGGCACATCCCGGAAACAGCTATGCAAGAAAAAGGAAATGTTTTAAAAGAGCTGTTTCGTCATTTGGGACTGTCACATGAGCGCCAGCTTCTCCATCAAGGACTGTCCATTCGTTCGGAGGATGCCCATGCGGATACGCTAAACAATGTAAAAGCACTTGTGATGCAAATCGCGCAAAGCTCATCACAGCAGGTGCCGGCGAGCCTCAAGGAAGCCGCAGAAACGTTGGTACAGCAAATTACGGGCCAGCAGCTGATGATGGTCCAGCCGCCAAATCAGACGTTGTCTCAGCTTGTCCTGCAGATCCCGTTGCAAATGGCAAATGGACAGGAAAGCGCATTTATTCAGATTGAATCAAAGAAGAAGGACAACGGACAGCTCGATACCGATAACTGCCGTGTGTTGTTTAATCTTGGTATGGCCACGCTTGGGAGTACAATGGTGGACGTGTCAATCGTCAACCGGATTATCAGCATTCAGGTGTTCAATGACCTGCCATGGATTGAACCGTTGCTTTCAGGAGGTCGAGAGGGACTGGCCAAGGAATTGAAGGAGCTCGGGTATCAGCTCTCCAATCTGCGGATACAGCCGCTGCCTTCAGATCAAGGGAAAATGGCATCCGTATCGGCCACCAAGCATTCCATGCAAACCGAGTATAAAGGAATGGACATCCGCATATGAAACAGCCCCCCCATTCACAGACCGAACAAGCGAAACGAAAACAAGCGGTTGCCCTTCGCTATCAGGCAGGTTTGACGGATGCACCAGTCGTGGTTGCAAAAGGAAAAGGCTATATCGCGGATAATATTTTGAAGCAGGCGCAGGAGCATAAAGTCCCGATCCAGCATGATCCGTCTCTGGTCGAAGTGCTCGGGAAGCTTGACCTAAACCAACAAATCCCTCCCGAATTGTATCAGGTGGTGGCGGGAATTCTGGCTTTCGTTTATCGAATGGATCAGAAGGGAACAAAGCGATGAGGAATAGCGATGGACGTGCGCTGCTGGGCAGGGAAGGCGAATCAGTTGCCGAGAAGCACTTGCTTGACCGTGGGTATGTACTCATTGAACGAAACTTTCGTACCAGAGAAGGGGAAATTGACAGGATCTTCCTTGAGCGGGATACACTTGTTTTTGTCGAGGTCAAGACACGCCGCTCTACGCTGTTTGGTACACCTATGGAGTCGATTACATGGAAGAAGCAAAGAAAGCTTCGGCAAGCTGCTCTTGCTTTTCTGCAAAGCTCTGCGTTTCCAGCCGCTTCCTTCCGCTTTGATGTCATATCCGTTTTCTACGGATCAGAAGGTGGGGAGCCGCTCGTCGAACATATTCACAGTGCATTTTAAATACGAATCCTGCTGTAGATTTAGGCTGCCCATTGGGGATACGTCTACATCAGAGAGGCCCGTCGCTGCGTAGTATGTAATGTACTCGACGCGATGAACTCCTCCAACAAAATGGTATTGACCTCCCGAGAAGCTAACGGGAGGTTCTTTTTTGTGTTCGGTATCGTTTCACCGCCTGCGTGAGCCTTATGGTCGTCCGACTATCGTGGAGGAATGGTCCTAATGGAGTCTGGAAGCATCCGATGGTCACTTCACAAGCTTGTGACGAAGAGCGATTGCAACGGCTTGTGTTCGGTCATCGACTCCCATTTTTTGCAGGATGCGATGGACATGGGTTTTGACGGTACCCTCCGAAATGTAAAGGTTTTGGGCGATCTGTTCGTTTCGATAGCCATAAGTCAGCTGCTGTAACACATCCTGCTCACGCTCGGTCAATTCATCCAGAAGCACAAACCCTGCTGTCTCATCTGGCAGCGCGGGAGAATTTTCACTGATAATCTCAGCGAGAGCTTTAGCAGCAGTTTCAGTGCGAAACAAAGCTTCCCCTTGATACGCCCGCCTGATTAACTCAAGCATCTCCTGAGAATCGGCATCCTTGAGCATATAGCCGACAGCACCGGCCCGAATTCCTTCCACAACATAATCCTGAATGTCGAAGGTAGTGAGAATCAGCACTTTGGTATCGGGCAAATTTTTGACGATTTCCCTGGTTGCTTCAATTCCCGAGCAAACGGGCATCTGCACATCCATCAGAACGACATCGGGTTGAAGACGCGTCACGATGTCGATCGCTTCCGCACCGTTCGCGGCCTCTCCAACCACCTCCATCTCGGGCTGCATGTTGATCACATAGCCCAACCCCTGACGAATCATCGTTTGATCATCGACGAGCACGACACGAATTTTTCGCGGTTCATTGGCAGTTGTCATCGCTATGTCGCCCTTTCTGCAGTAGGTATACGGTTTGGAACCATCACATCAATTTGAAAACCATGGGGCTTGCGGACAAAATACGTCAGGCTCCCATGCAGCTTCCGAATCCGCTCGGTCATTGCGCTCAAGCCAAAGCCCGGACTCCAGTCATCATCCGGGGAAATCGTCCCGTCATCCTGAATGGTCAAAAAGGTGTAGTCCTCGTTTTTGCGGACAATCACCTCGACATGCTTGGCATCGGAGTGTCGCAAAATGTTTGTGATCGCTTCCTGTATGGTTCGGTAAAACACAATCGTCATTTCTTTCGTCAGCGTAATTGAGGCATCCGGAGTCAGAAGCTTGCAGGTCAGTCCGGTGTTTTTTTCAGTCTGGGATAAAAAGGCGCGCAATGGAGACAAGCCTAACGCAGAATGCTCGCTTGCGAGTGTGTGGACAGAGTTTCGAATCTCATCCAAGCCTTTTTTGGCAACCTCCAGCATGTTGCTTACGGCATCTTGTGCATCGGAAGGACCGTTTTTCAGCATATATTGCAGTGCACGCATTTGAACGATCAGGGATGTCAGGCTGTGACCCAAATCATCATGAATGTCGCGGGCAATGCGGGTCCGCTCTTCCAAGACGGCAACCTGCATCGTATTGACGGCTGCCTCTTGTACTTCCCTATGCGCTTCCTGCAGCTCTTCATGCGCCTGTTGCAGTTCGATCAAATGCTGTTGATTTTTTTCATACGCTTCCCGATGAATCCGATATCCCCGCGCACCGCTATATGTACCTGCAATGGCAAGGGAGAACGGAATGGCGCCAATATAATCTTTATGGACAAGCACGATGAGCAGGATCGTGAGCAATCCGAAAACACTTGCCATGATATAAGACTGTTTTCCTTCACTTCGCAGTCCGATGAAAATCGCCAAAAGCAGGATCATCGCGTATCCCTCAGGACCAATCGTCACGACTTTGATCAATGTCAGGGAACCGACGAATAGGGTCGCCATCCACATCCACAAAGGCTTCAACAAATGCTGGGGAATCAGAAACAGCAGCAAATAACAGAGAAACAGGGCAACCGACATGGTGAATTCAAAAGCTGTTTTTGAAAAAATCAAGTTCGGTAGCCAAACGAGCAGCATCAAGACAAAGGACCAAATGTACGTAAAATTCGCTTTCACCAAATCTAGCATGCGTTCAAACACTGCAAAATCCTTCTTTCATCGCTGTTTCTTGCTCTCGCTTCCATTCTAACATGGGGTGTCATCTAACTCTAGATAGATGCCACGGCGTGCTCACTCCACCTTCAGGTAGACTCTCCGCATGCCGCGACCCTTTACAATAAGGAACGAAAACGAAAATGCCCTCTTGCAAAAGGCTGTTCAAGAGTGGATGAGGCAGGCAGGAATGGAGGACTTTGATGGAATGGAAGAGTTGATCAGATTAGCCAAGCTCTTGCGGGAAGCAAGCGAATTGTTTTTGAGCAAATCCAACGAACATTTGGATACAAGCGAAATCACTTGGCAGCAGGTTCTCATCTTGGAACAAATCATCAAGGAACCAAAAACAATCGGCGAAATCAGCAAGGCGGTCGATCTTCCGTATAGCACGACAACCGGCCTGGTCGATCGGCTGGAACGAGAACACATCGTCATGCGAAAACGAGACAGATACGACCGTCGCATGATTTGGGTGGAACTGACAGAGCGGTTCACTGCCCATACGGACGGTCAAAAACAAGCAATGTGATGAAGCAAGAGAGGTGAAAGAGTGTGAATATATCTGAACTTTCGATCAAGCGTCCCGTCACGATCATGATGCTGACGGTCGCGCTGCTCATCTTTGGTTTCGTGTCGTTGCCGCGTCTGGCGATTGATCTGATGCCGGAGCTGAATTTTCCAGTTGCCGTCGTCGTAACGAGTGTCGATGGCGCTTCGCCGGCAGAGGTGGAAAAGCTGGTTACCAAGCCGATTGAAAGTGCGCTTGGAACCGTTGCGGATCTCGACAGTATTTCGTCCGTATCGGTTCAGGGGGCTTCACAGGTCGTTCTCATGTTCAACTGGGGAACGGATTTGGATCAAGCGACACTCAACATGCGTGACAAGGTCGATGGGATTCGCGGGATTCTTCCCGACTCGGCTGGCTCCCCGCGGGTATTGCGGATTGATCCAAACAGCCAGCCAATCATGACGTTTGCCCTGACAGGTGAACAGGATGTCAACAAGCTCAAAACAATTGCAGAGGATATCATACAACCACGCTTGGAACGTATCGACGGGGTTGCATCCGCATCAATCAGCGGCGGGCAGGGTCGTGTGATCGATGTCACGCTCGATCCTGCCAAAATCTCTACCTACGGATTGACGCTCGATCAAATTCAGCAGGCCATTCGCAGCAGCAACCAGTCAGGTTCAGCCGGCTCGGTTCGAGAAGGAGATGGCAAACGAAACATTCGTGTGCAAGGTGAATACGCCAATGTGCAGCAGATCGGGTTGACACCGATTCCGGTCGGTTCCGGTTCGATCCGCCTTCAGGACATTGCGGACATCAAGGATACCCATGAAGAGGTAACCCAGCTAAGCTATGTCGACGGAAAGCCAAGCCTGGGCATCTCGATTACGAAAGCATCCGGAGGAAATACGATCGAAGTCGCTGACGCTGTCAAGGAAGAGATGGAAAAGCTGAAAGGCGATTTGCCAGCAAACCTGACGATCAAGACAACGCTCGATAGCTCCAAATACATCAAGGATTCGATCTATACGACAGCAGAACATGCGCTGCTCGGCGGGCTGTTCGGGATTCTGATCCTGTTCTTCTTCCTCGGAAGTTTCCATACGATGCTGATTACGATCATCGTTCTTCCCGTATCGATCGTCGCAACGTTCTTGCTGATGTACATGACCGGCCAGACGATCAACCTGATTTCCTTGTCAGGCTTAACCCTTGGCCTTGGCTCGCTCGTAGACTTTGCGGTCGTAATACTGGAAAACATTTTCCGCCAGCGGGAAAAAGGAAAAAGCATGATGGAAGCGGCCTTGGTCGGTTCGAAAGAAGTCGGAACAGCGGTTATGGCTTCGGCACTGGCACA
>JBLNEJ010000001.1:0-7461 GCA_050262535.1 Clostridia bacterium | reverse complement strand
CGACTGCGTCAGCGTGGATTCACCATTGGGCCGCAAAAAACGATCGATGCGCTGTTGGCAATCGAGGCGGTTGGTCTGGCGCACGAAGCAGACGTTAAAGCGGCACTCCGGCTTGTGTTGTGTGCAAGTCCGGAAGAACAGCAGCTTTTTGACGAGATGTACCCGATGATTCGAAACGGTGTTGTGCCGTCGGAAGGGCAACAACAGCAATTTTCATTCAAAACCACCCAACAAGGTCATCAGCAGTCCGCAGATGAGGAGGACCAAGGAGAACAATTATCCAGCTATTCAGGTTTCGGAGCGGAAGCAAGGGCTGCTTCGGCTGAAGAAACGTTGACCGAACGGATTAGGAATGCGATTTCCGCTTCGTTTTTGCAGCGAAAAACGGTTGCACGCGTACGAATCCCGGAAGACGGGCTGAAAGAAATGATCGCAGCCGCACGAATTCTGGTTGCAGGCAGCAAACGGCGGGATCTGCGGCGTTTCGCGGCGGCCCGAAAAGGAACAGTCCTTGATTTTCGTCGAACCATTCGGCGCAGCATGCACACAGGCGGCGAGATTGTCAGGCTTGCCCCCAAGGCTCCGCGTATGAGGAGAACCAAATTTGTTCTGCTCTGTGATGGAAGCAGATCAATGGCAGGATTTGCAGAGCGATTTCTGCAATTTGCCTATGCGATGACATGCTGCTCTCGCAAGGTGGAAGTGTTTTTGTTTTCAACGGAATTGAAATGGGTGACAAAAGCACTGTATGCAACCAAACGTTCTCGCCTGGCAGAACTCACGCTTCGAGGGGCTGAATGGGGAGGAGGGACAAGGATCGGCGAAGCGCTGGAAGCCTTTCTACAGCAGCATGGCAGGCGCATTCTGGGAAAAGGAACACTCTTCCTAATGGCAAGCGATGGGTTGGAAACCGGTTCGGTCGATCTGCTGCGACATGCGATGCAGGCAATCAAGAGGAACTGTGCCGGCGTGATTTGGTTAAACCCGCTGCTCGGCATATCCGGTTATGAGCCGACCGCACGTGGCATGCAAGCGGTATTGCCGTTTCTTGATACGTTTTCCCATGCGACGGTACCGGAGGACTTCAAAGCGTTGGCATATACCGTGATCAATCGGGGGTGAAGCAATGCAGGAGAATCAAGTCGTGTTTGAGGCAATGGCCAAAACCATACAGAACGGGTCCCGCGGCGCACTCGCAACAATCGTGGGGGTCAAAGGCTCCGCTTATCGGCGGGAAGGTGCCAAAATGTTCATTGAACAAAGCGGACACTATGTGGGACTTATTTCCGGCGGCTGCCTCGAAGCGGATGTGGCAGAGGTTGCACAAGAGGTGATCAGGAGCGGAAAGCCACTGGTGAAGCGATATGAGCTGGGAGAGGATCTCGTTTGGGGATTGGGGCTCGGATGTCCCGGTACGGTGGACATTCTCATTGAACCGGTAGGGCCAGACTGGAAGCAACAACCCGCCTGTTCCGAATGGCTTGCCCATGTGCAGCGAGGGCAACCGGTCGCAATGTGTACCGTGTTGGAGGAAAAAGCCGGGCTTGCCCGACTGGTTGTAACGGAATCCGGTCATGTCGCAGGCACTTTGGGAGATACGGCGCTTACTCAGGCACTTTTGCAAAAAGTGGTTGCGATGCTGAAGGAACAAAGCCCTCGGTCAATCAACCAAGTCTTTCCGCTTCCGGATGGAACAAGCCGAATTGTTTTTGTAGACGTTTCGGTTCCCCGTCCCACGGTGTTGATTTTCGGTGCGGGTCACGATGCGATCCCTGTCGCACGTTTCAGTCATTCACTGGGCTACCATACAATCGTCGTCGATGCGCGAAAAACGTACAATTCCGAAGAACGCTTCCCGTCTGTCACGCGTTTGCTGATCGACCCCAGCCAATACGATGAAATGCTGGACATTGGAGCACGAACCTATGTGATCATCATGAACCATCATCTGGAGCGCGACCGCGAAGCGCTTACATTCGCTCTATTGTCCCAAGCACCTTATGTGGGCTTGCTGGGACCGCTTTCACGCCGTAACCGTATTCTCGAAGCATTGCAACAGGAAGGCTGCACGTTCACGGAACAGCAACTAGCTCGCCTGCGCAATCCGATCGGGCTCGATATCGGTGCAGACACATCCGAAGAGATTGCGGTCAGTATCCTGGCGGAAGTCATCGCGCAGCGAACAGGACATAACGGTGGCTCGCTTTGCGATAAGGCTCACATTCATACGGGACCCGCACTGGTCAAGTGATGAAGAGGTGTTTGCTCGGGAAGGAGAGTCGCCCGTGAAAAAGCAGGGCATCAACGCGGTGATTTTGGCAGCCGGCATGGGAAGGAGGATGGGTTCGACAAAACAGCTTCTCACTCTGCAAGGTGGTACGGTGCTCGAGCAAGTCATCCGGCTCACCCTTGCGGTACCATTCCAGCGCGTATATGCAGTCATCGGTCATGAAGCAGAGAGGATTTTTCATGAGATCAAGGTAGTCGATCCGCGCTTTCGATGGCTTATCAATCGGGAGTATCACGAGGGCCAGAGCACCTCTTTCAAATTGGGAATGGAGCAGGCTTCCCAATCGGCAGAGGCGGTCATGGTATTGCTCGGCGATCAGCCTTTCATCAGCAGCCGGACGATTGAAGCCGTTTACGAACAAGGGATACGAATGCTTTCCGATCATGACGTATCATTCGTGATTCAACCAGTCTATGAGCAGAAACCGGGCCACCCGGTATTATTCGGGAATTGCCCGCTGGAGCTGTTTTCCTCCATTTCTGGTGATCAAGGAGCAAAACCGGTTTTCTCCGAAATCAACGTGAAAATCGGTGTGCCTGTCGATGATCCTGGCATCCATTTTGACCTGGATACGCCGGAAGATGTTGAAAATGCGAAAAGCTTACATAACAAAGCAAGGGAGTGAGTCACATGCAAACGCAAACTCGCTATGAGTTTGGTGGCGATGAATTTATTTTTGTTCAGCTTTCCGAGGAAATGAGTCTGGAATCGAATTTCAAAGGCATGGCGATCACCCGCAAACTGAAGGAGCGACAGATGGAGGGGATTCTCGACATTTGTCCTTCCAATGCTTCCTATATGATCCGGTACAATCCGGATATTCTCGATCCGATGGTTCTGATGAATGAACTGAAAGCGATCGAGCAAACCCCGAACCTGCTCGATGATGTCACGATTTCCAGTCGATTAGTGGATGTTCCGGTTCTGTTCAATGATCCGTGGACACATGAGGCGTTGATGCGGTTCCGGGATCGACATCAGGACCCGGAGGCAACCGATCTGGAGTATTCCGCTCGAATCAACGGGTACGACAGCACGGACGCCTTTATCGAGGCGATGACGAGCGCTCCTTATCTCGTTTCGATGATCGGTTTCGTTCCTGGACTGCCCTGGTGCTTCCAGATGGTGCCGCGCGAAAGACAGATCGAGGTTCCCAAATATGTACGTCCCCGGACATTCACACCGGAACGAGCATTCGGATTTGGCGGAGCGTTCTCCGTCATTTATCCGGTGCAGGGAGCAGGCGGGTACCAACTCTTCGGCATTGCGCCAGCGCCCATCTACCAGAAAGAGCAAACGCTGCCGGACTTCCGGGATACGATGGTGTTCCCGCAGCAGGGAGACATTTTCCGCTACCGCAGTGTGACGCGCGAGGAATACGATGAGGTGCGCAGGCAGGTAGAGGCGGGGACGTTTGCGTACCACAAAAAGGAGTTCACCTTTACGCCAGGCGAGGTATTGAGTAACCTGGAGTCTTTCTCGGAAAACGTGATGAGGAGGTTATACCATGATTAAGGTGATCAAACCGGGTCTGCAAACGACAGTCCAGGATCGCGGGCGGATCGGCTATTACGAAATTGGCATGCCTCCATCCGGGGCGATGGACCAATATTCGTATACGATTGCAAATGTTCTGGTCGGCAATCATCCCCATGCGGCAGCTCTGGAAATCACGTATCTGGGGCCGGAGCTGCAATTCGAGCAAGGGATGAAGATCAGCCTGACGGGAGGCAACATGCCGCCAAAAATCAACGGCGAGTCTGTGCCGATGTGGGAAACGCTTGAGGTGAAAGCCGGCGATGTACTCTCGTTCGATTTCCTCAAATCGGGGGCACGCGTGTATTTGGCTGTAGAAGGCGGCATCGATGTTCCGTTGATCATGAACTCGCGCGCGACGTATACCCTGATCGGGATCGGCGGATTTGATGGCCGGGCGCTGGCTGCCGGGGACGTGCTGCACACGATGGATATGAAAGAAAAAGAGGTGCCAGTCGGCAGCAAGATCGCCGCAGAGCTGCTTCCTGTTTTTGAACGAACACATGAAATTCGTGTCGTCGTTGGCTTGTGCAGCTATCGACTTACCGAAGAGAGCAAGGAAACATTCCTGCGCACCGAGTGGACGGTTACGCCGGAAGCGAACCGAATCGGCTACCGCCATCGCGGTGAACGACTGAAGTTCGTGGAGCGTGAACAGCCGTTTGGCGCCGGCAGCAATCCTTCCAATGTGACCGATCTCGGCTATCCGATCGGATCGATTCAGGTTCCCGACGGGGTAGAGCCGATTGTCCTGTTGCATGATGCGGTAACTGGCGGTGGTTATGCCACAATCGCCACGGTCATCAGCACGGATCTGAATCGTATGGGCCAAATCAAAACGAATGACAAGGTTCGCTTCGTTTCGGTCACGCTCGAACAAGCGTTGCAAGCGAGAAAAGAGATGCAGCAAAAGCTGATGCGGATTGCCGCGTCAATCTAACATACAGGAGGAAGAGAGAGATGAGTGACAAAAAAGCGTTGTTTTCGCCGTTGCCTGGCGTCTTTTATCGCAAACCGAGCCCGGAGCAACCGGAATTTTTTCAGGAAGGGGATGCGGTGAAAGCCGGCGATGTCGTCGGCTTGATTGAGGTGATGAAAAATTTTTACGAGGTGAAGGCAGAGGAAGACGGCGTGATCGATCAATACAACGTGGACAATGAAGGCATTGTTGACGTGGGGCAAGCGATCATCACATTTAAAGACTGACGGTGCACGGCGACAATAATGGAGGAAAACGATGACGACAATCCAAAAAGTTCTAATTGCCAACCGGGGAGAAATTGCCCGCCGAATCATTCGCACCTGCAAACGGTTGTCGATTCCAACTGTCGCGGTGTATTCCGAAGCAGACAAGGACGCCCTCTTCGTTCAGGAAGCGGATGAGGCTGTTTCGATCGGTCCTGCCCCTGTCAAGAAGAGCTACCTTGATATGGAGGCATTGATCCGTGCGACAAAGGAAACGGGGGCGGATGCGATTCATCCCGGGTATGGGTTTCTTGCGGAAAACAGTGCATTTGCACAACGGTGCGATGCCGAAGGCATCACCTTCATCGGCCCAAAGGCATCCGTAATCCGCTTGATGGGGGACAAAATTGCTGCGCGCAACCAAATGAAAGCAGCAGGCGTGGCGATTGTTCCTGGTGTGGAGGGGGCACTCGGTTCTGTAGACGAGGCAAAGCGAGCAGCGCAGGAGCTTGGCTATCCGGTTATGCTCAAGGCGAGTGCAGGCGGCGGAGGCATCGGCATGCAAATCGTCTGGAACGATCAAGAGCTGGAAAAGGCATATGAGAGTACTGCGCAGCGCGCTGGCTCGTATTTTGGCGATGATACGCTGTTTTTGGAGAAATACATCGCCTCCCCCCGTCATATCGAGGTGCAGATTGCCGGAGACTCTTTCGGCAACGTCGTTCATTTGTGGGAACGGGAATGCTCGATCCAACGGCGCAATCAAAAAATTATCGAAGAAGCACCTTCGCCTGTTCTGGATGACGTCGTGCGGGAAGCGCTGTGCGAGGCAGCGGTCAAAGGGGCGAAAAGCATCGGCTATACGAACGTGGGAACGATGGAATTTATCCTCGATGAACAAGGGCAGTTTTATTTCCTTGAAATGAACACCCGCATCCAGGTCGAGCACCCCGTTACGGAGGAAATCAGCGGGATTGATCTGGTGGAGTGGCAACTAGACATAGCAGCAGGTCGACCGTTAGCCACGGAACAGCTTGCCATAAGCCCGATCGGGCATGCGATTGAATGCCGCGTCTATGCGGAGGACCCGCGTACCTTCATGCCATCGCCGGGAACACTCACCACCTTGCAGCTTCCTGAGAATGCCCGTTTGGAATTCGCAGTTGCCGAAGGAGATCGGGTCACGCCCTTCTATGATCCGATGATTGGCAAAATCATCACACACGGCACAAATCGGCAAGAGGCAATTGCCAAAATGAAGGAAGCATTGCAGCAGTGTGAGATTCGCGGAATCACGCACAATGTGCCATTACTTTCGATGATTATGGAGAACGCGTCCTTTCAGGATGGGAATTACAATACGAAATTTGTCGAGCAGCTGTTGAAAGGCTACAAGGGAGGGGATGGACATGAAGGTTGATTTGAACTGCGACATGGGCGAGAGCTTCGGCCTGTACAAAATGGGCAGCGACGAGGAGATGATTCGCTACATCTCCTCCGCCAATATCGCCTGCGGCTACCATGGCGGTGATCCTCACGTCATGCGCAAAACGGTCCAGATGGCCAAGAAGCATGGGGTGGCGATCGGGGCACATCCAGGCTTTCCCGATGCCATCGGCTTTGGACGCCGCTATATGACCTGCACGCCGGACGAAATCCGTGATTACGTCCTGTACCAGGTCGGCGCGCTGCGCGAATTTGCCACGGCCGCGCAAATGACCTTGCAGCACTGCAAGCCGCACGGAGCGTTGTATATGATGGCCATGGAAGACGAAAAGCTCGCCCGTGCGATTTTGGAGGGACTGGCGAGTGTATCGGAGAACATGCTGGTATTTGCCTTGCAAAACTCTGCCGTCGAACAAATTGGCAAACAGATGGGCATGCGCGTTGTGCGCGAGGTGTATGCGGATCGAGAGCATACGAAGGAAGGCTCCATCGTACTGACTCGCTCCGGGCCGTCGATTGAGAACTATGCTGAGCGCGCTGCCCGTGTCGTTCGTATGGTGAAGGAAGGAATCGTCCTGACCCCGGCCGGGGAGGAGACGCGCGTGCACGCGGAAACGGTTTGCATCCATGGGGATACCCCTGGTGCGGTCGAGCTGATCCGGCACATTCACGAGGCGTTCCGGGAAGCTGGGATAACGGTTGCACCGATAGGGCAAAGCTGATCGTTCGCGGCGATCAGCTTTTTCCTTGCCTTGGCGGGTTTTGTCCCAGCCTGAATGCAACGAAAGCAAATGCACATCCACGAATCGGACAAGCTTTGGTATCATAGACATAGGGACATCCATTATGCTAACGGAGGGGATAGCTTGCTGGTTTGGACGGATATTTTGCACCCGGTTGCCATCCTGATGCCAAGAGAAAGTACCTTGCGGGAAGCGCTTGCTTTGATGGAAACACAGAAAACCGATTTGATGCTCATCGGTGAGCATCCGCAAAAAATCGTC